>JAFEGC010000048.1 GCA_018240265.1 Pseudomonadota bacterium
GCGCCAGCTCCATGAAACGCGGCGTCAAACCCACATCCTCATACACCGGATCACCATGATCATCCTGGGAAATGACCTTCGGGCCGCGCTCATAGGGCATGGCCTCGCCGACCTCCTCCAGCGCCACGTGCAGCAGGTCGGTGATGATGTCCTCCAGCGCCCGGCCCGGGAACAGCTCGGCCAGGGCCTGCAGGCGCGCCGCATCGGCCACGGGCAGCTTCACCGGGTACGTGGCCTGGGTCCGGGGCGAGCCCGCTTTCTGCTTCCAGCTTTCCAGCAGTGCTTTAAACTTCGGCATTCGACACCACCTTGGGTTCAGGTGCGAATTATATGAGCGATGCCACTCCCGTTACTACGGCACTCCCGGACAAAGATGAGCGAAGCTGGGCCACGGCCGCGCATTTGTGTGGTCTGCTGTGGCTGCTCGGCGGCGGCAGTCTCATTTTCTTCCCCTTCGGCACGCTGGTGCTGTTCACCGTCCTGGGCCCACTCATCATCTGGAAGGCCAAGGGCGATGTTCTACCCTTCGCCGGCGGGCAGGCCAAGGAGGCGCTTAATTTCCAGATCACCATGCTGCTGCTCGGCCTCGCCTCCTGTCTGCTGCTGGTCGTCGGCATCGGCTTCGTGCTGCTGTGGATCCTGGGCCTGCTGAATCTCATTTTCGTCATCATCGCCGCCATCCAGGTGAACGACGGCAAGCCTTACCGCTATCCCTTCGCCATCCGTCTGGTGAGCTGACCGCGCGGCGCGGGTATAAGCGGATATTCGTGAACCTGTCGGTTTTCGCCTACAGCCGGCGCGCGCTCGAGCTGGTCTGGACCACCAACCGCACCTTGAGTCTGGCGCTGGGCCTGCTCACCGTGCTGGTGGGCGTATTGCCCGCCGGCATCGCCTATGTCGGCGCGCTCATCGTCGATGCGGTGGTACACGCCGCCGACGTGCATCGGCAAAGTGGCGTCACGGATTACTCGCGCGTGCTGCTGTACGTCGGGCTGGAAGCTGCGCTCATGGCGCTCACCGCTTTCGCGCAGCGCGGCATTTCCCTGGCGCAGAACCTGCTGCGCGCGCAGCTCGGCCAGCGCGTCAACGTCATGATCCTGGAAAAGGCATTGACGCTGGATCTGTCGCAGTTCGAGGACTCCGAGTTCTACGACAAGCTGGCGCGCGCGCGACGCGAGGCCTCGAGCCGGCCGTTGAGCCTGGTGGTGCGCACCTTCAGCGTGCTGCAGAACGCGGTCTCACTGATCTCCATCGGCGGCCTGTTGATAGGCTTCTCGCCCTGGGCGGTGCTGCTGCTGGTGCTGGCGGGGCTTCCCGCGTTCATCGCCGAGGCGAAATTCTCCGGCGCCGCCTTCAAGCTGATGCGCTGGCGCGCGCCCGAGTCGCGCATGCAGATGTACCTGGAATCGGTGCTGGCGCGCGAGGACTATGCCAAGGAAGTGCAGTTGTTCGAGCTGGGCTCGCGGCTGCTGGGGCGCTACCAGGATATCTTCCGACAGTTGTACGCCGACGATCGCCGTCTGGCCATCCAGCGCGATGCCTGGGGCTTGAGCCTGGGCCTGGTGGGCACTGCGGCCCTGTACGGCGGCTATGCCTGGATCGCCCTGCGTACCGTGATGGGCGCCATGACGCTGGGACAGATGACCATGTACCTGATGCTGCTGCGCCAGGGACAGGGCGCGGTCACCGCGGCGCTCACCGCCGTGGGTGGCATGTACGAGGACAACCTGTACTTGTCCAATCTGTACGAATATCTCGAACAGCCCGTGCCAGTACGCAGCGGACACGCGACACGCGGCCTCTCGCCAGGCGATGGCATCCGCTTCGAAAACGTGAGCTTCGTGTACCCGGACGCCGCCACGCCGGCGCTGTCCGACGTCAACCTGCACATCCGCCCCGGGCAGAGTCTGGCGTTGGTGGGCGAGAATGGCTCGGGCAAGACCACGATGATCAAATTGCTCACGCGCCTGTACAACCCCACCGGCGGGCGCATCCTGCTCGATGGCCTGGACCTCAAGGAATGGGACGAGGGCGCGCTGCGCCGGCGCATCGGCGTGATTTTCCAGGATTTCGCGCGCTACCAGATGATCGTCGGCCAGAACATCGGTGCGGGCGATGTGCGCGCCTTCGACGACGAGAGTCGCTGGCGCAGCGCTGCCGGTCAGGGGCTGGCGGCGGACTTCGTCGAGCAACTACCGCAAGGCTATCGCACCCAACTCGGCAAGTGGTTCAAGGATGGGCGCGAGCTGTCGGGCGGGCAATGGCAGAAAATCGCGCTGGCCCGCGCCTTCATGCGCAGCGATGCGGACATTCTGGTACTGGACGAACCCACCGCCGCCATCGATGCCGGCGCCGAGGCGGAGGTGTTCGGGCATTTCCGCGAGCTCACCCGCAACCGCATCGCCATCGTCATCTCACATCGGTTTTCCACGGTGCGTATGACCGATCAGATCCTGGTGCTGGAGGCAGGCCACATCGTCGAGCGCGGCAATCACGAGGAGCTGATGGCGCTCGACGGCCGGTATGCCAAGCTGTTCACGTTGCAGGCGCGGGGGTATCGTTGAGCCATGCATGACTTGATCACGACCATCACCTGTCGGCTCGGCGTGACTGAAACCCAGGCCCGCGGCGGCGCGGCGCTGGTGCTGAGCGCGGCGCGCGACAAGCTCGGCGCCGCGGCATTCGATACCTCGCTGGGCGCGCTGCCGGGCATGCCCGCGCTGCTGGCGGCGGCGCCGAAACCAAAAGGCCTGGGACGGTTGTTCGGTGGCGTGGCCTCGGCGGTGGGCAGCGGGCGCGCCGCCATGATCGCGCAGGTGGTGGGCGGCTTCGGTCAGCTGGGCATGAACACCGATCAGGCGCAGGCCTTCGTGCCCATCATCGTCGAGCATGTTCGCGCGCGGCTCGACCCGGCCGTGGCCGAGCGCGTCGAGCAACTCATCCGCGCCTGAGGCGCCCCCTACACGAGGTTCACATGCCTTCCTTCGACGTCGTTTCCGAAATCGACCTGCATGAACTGACCAACGCCGTGGACCAGGCCGGCCGCGAGCTGGCGCAACGTTTCGACTTCAAGAACGTGGATGCGAAGTTCGAGCTGGAGGAGACCACGGTAACTTTAAGCGCGCCGGCCGCCTTTCAGCTCAAACAGATGTTGGAGATCCTGCGCCTGCGCATTTCCAAGCGCGGCATCGACGTCAAGTGCATGGAGGAGAAGGACCCCGAGGTGAACCTGGCGCGCGCCCGGCAGCAGGTGCTGCTCAAGCACGGCATCGATGCCGACGCGGGACGCAAGGTGTCCAAGCTCATCAAGGACTCGAAGATCAAGGTGCAGTCGCAAGTGCAGGGCGACAAGGTGCGCGTCACCGGCAAGAAACGCGACGACCTGCAAGAAGTCATCGCGCTGCTGCGCAAGGCCGATGTCGGCGTGCCGCTGCAGTTCAATAATTTTCGCGATTGAGGTTGGCCGGGCGCACGGGACTGCCCGACCCGTGCCATCACCCGAGCCGATCTGCCGAGCGCCCGCGACGCAACCAGTGGGCAAGCACGCTCCGGCCCAGGGCCGTCGCCCCGAGTGGCCCGCAGGCCTCCTGCATCAGAAAGACATCCGCCGCCCGGTTGGCCTCGATGAATACCGGCCCGTCCGGCGTGATGGCGATGTCCAGGCCCAGCGTGACGTGCGGCTGCAGGCCCCTAGCCGCTCGCTCTGCCAGCTCGAGCGTTTCCCGCCACCAGGGCAATGCCAGCGATGCGAAGCTCACGCCAGTATCGGGATGGACCGTGAACAGGCGGCGCCCGTACTTGGCCTTGGTGATGCCCGTGGCCTGCAAGGTGCCGCTCGCCAGGTCGATGCCAATCGCGATGCCGCCCTGGCTCACGTTGTCGACCATTGCGCCGCCGCAGCCGACTCGCAGACAGGCCGCGATCGTGCTGTACCGGCCGTTCTCGACCAGGGAGACCAGGCGCACGGTGTTGAGCGAGCCGTCGTACACGCACGTGATCGCCGGATGATTGCTCAACACCGGCTGGATGAGCAGGTTTCGCATCGACTCAAGCAGCGCCGGCTGGATGTCGGCGGCCTCGATGACGCGGGCGCCCAATCCGGCCCGGGAATCGATGGGCTTCAGGAACAGCGATCCGCCGCGGCCGCGAAGCGCCGCAGCGGCGACATCCGCTTCGACCGCCACACCGTCCCGCAACAGGATGCCATCGGCATCGATACTGAACAGGGTCTCGACGCAGCGGACGCCGGTGTGGGCCAGCGCCTGCACGGTCCGCAGCTTGTCATCCAGCATGCGCGCGTGGGAACGCGGGTTGTGGTGCATTCGGAAGTGCTGAACGAGCTTGGCCGGCAGATAGTCGAGGAATTCCCGCCGCGCCGAGCGTTGGTACAGCCGGTGCTTGAAGTAGTGGTAGGGAACGCAGCGATATTTCGCCCACAACTCGCGCGTTTCCCGCCATTGCTGCCGCAACGGTTTGCGTTCGCTGGAACCGAGGAACGGCCAGATTTCAGTTTGCAGAAACTCGACGTAATTGTGCCACACGATCAACCCTCCCGGGGCGACGGCTCGGACCTGCACCGACCGTCATGGTATCCGCGGGTCCGAGCGTCAATCCTTGCGTGCCGTCGCGGTTTGTGCGCGCATCGGGGGGGCTGGACGATCCCGGCATGGTCACTTCGCTGGAAGCTGCTCCAGGCCCTTGGAGTAGATCACCGCGCCATCCAGCTTGACGATGATGGCGTCGATGTCATCGATGCGGTTGTAGATTTCCATGGCTTTTTCCGGGCCCAGCACGAAGGCGGTCTTGGACAGCCCGTCGGTGCGCACGGCTTTTGGGCCGATGATGGTGGCGCTGCGCACCTTGCTGGCCGAATGGCCGGTGTGCGGGTCGATGATGTGGTGGAAGCGCACGCCGTCCTCCTCGAAGAAGCGCTCGTAGTCGCCGGAGGTGGACATGGCGGCATCGGTGAGCGGAATGCGCGTGATCACCGAGCCCGGCGGCCCGCGCGGGTCACGGATGCCCACCATCCACGGCTTGCCGAAACGATCGCCGATGATGCGGCTGTCACCACCCGCGGAAACGAAGGCGCGGTCGAAGCCGCGTTTCTGCAGCACTTCGATGCCGCGATCCACCGAATAGCCCTTGGCGATGCCGCCCAAGTCGATGCGCACGCCCTTGCGGGTGAAGCGCACGGTCTGGTTCTTCTCATCCAGGATGATGTGCTCGTAGTTGACCGCTGGCAACGCCTTGTCGATCTGCGCCTCGTTCGGATGCACATGCTTGCGAAAGTCGTACAGGTAACCGACGCTGGCGTAGGTGATATCGAACGCGCCGTCGGTGATGCGCGAGTATTCCTTGGCCGTCACCAGCAGGTCGAACAGCTCCTTGCTGATTTTCATCGGCGCCTCCGCCGCGTGCGCATTCACCTGCGACACTTCGCTGGTGGGCTTGTAGGTGCTCATCGACTCATCGACGTGGCGCATCTCCTCCAGCACCGCGTCGATGGCCGCATCGGCCTTGGCGCGGTCCTCGGACCACAGCTCCACCACGATGCGCGTGCCCATGATGCCGTCGGTGACGCGCTTGACCCATTCGGCGTGGGCGGCGGCCGAGATGAACAGCAGCAGGCTCAGCAGGCTGCCGCGAATGGCGATGGTTTGCATGGACGATAGCCTAGCGGGTTTTCGGCTATCGCGGCAGCCGCGGCGCAATCTGGCACGCCGCCGAGCGCGGCTCGCAACGTCAACTGGGGCCGCCCGAAGCCTCCCCTATAGTAGACTGGCGCCCGCTATCCACCGCCACCGGAGCGGTGAGGCCGGGGGATGCCAGTTGAGCCTGTCGCTTTCGCAAAACAGCCGCACCGTCCTGACGGTGATGATCGCCACCCTGGGCTATGCGGTGGACCTGTTCGACCTGATCCTGTTCTCGCTGCTGCGGGTGCAGTCGTTGAAGGACCTGAACGTCGCCGACATCACCGGCGTGGGCGTGGATCTGATCAACGCGCAGATGGCCGGGCTCATGGTCGGTGGCGTTTTCTGGGGCGTGCTCGGCGACAAACGCGGGCGGCTGTCGGTGCTGCTCGGCTCCATCCTGCTGTACTCGGTGGCAAACCTCGGCAATGCCTTCGTCACCACCGTGCCGCAGTACGCCGCCATGCGGTTCATCGCGGGCATTGGCCTCGCCGGCGAGCTGGGCGCCGGGGTGACCATCGTGTCGGAAATCCTGCCGCAGCGCATTCGCGGCTACGGCAGCACCATCATCACCGCCATCGGCGTATTCGGTGCGGTGGGCGCCGCGTACGTCGCCAACACCGTGCCGTGGCGCCACGCCTACATCCTGGGCGGCGTGCTCGGCATCGTGCTGCTGGCCATGCGGCTGGGCATCCGCGAGTCGCACCTGTTCTCCAAACTCGAGAGCAGCAGCGTGTCGCGCGGCGAACTGCGCGCCTTTCTGCGCCGCCCGGACATGATCCGGCGGGTCGGTCTGGTGGTGCTCACTGGCGTGCCGATCTGGTTCGTGATCGGCGTGCTGGTCACCTTCACGCCCGAATTCGCCAAGGCGCTGAACATTCCCGGCGAGCAGCCCAAGGTCACCAACGCCATCATGTTTCTATACCTGGGATTGTCGGTGGGAGGCGCGGGCGTCGGCGTACTCAGCCAGTGGTTGCAAAGCCGCCGGCATGCGCTGCTGGCCTCGCTCCTGGCGACCTCCGCGCTGCTGGTCTTCTACCGTCCGCTGGCGGGCGCCTCGATGACGGCCTACTACGCCATGTGCTTCGCCTTCGGCGTGAGCGCAGGCTACTGGGCCATGTTCGTGCAGATCGCCGCCGAGCAATTCGGCACCAACTTTCGCGCCACGGTCACCACCAGTGTGCCCAACCTGGTGCGCGGCTCGACCATTCCCATGACCATGGCCTTCAAGGGGCTGATCCCCGGCCTGGGTGTGATCGGCTCAGGGTTGACGGTGGGCTTCACGGTCCTGGGCATCGCCATCCTCGCCACCTGGCTACTGGAGGAAACCTTCCACCGCGAGCTGGACTACTACGAGCGCGTGTAGCGTCGTCCCCAGTAGGCGAGCAGCAGCCCGCTGCCCACCATGCCGCCAAGGTGCGCGAAATGCGCGACATTGCTCTGCGCGCCGGTGACGCCCAGGAACAGCTCCATGGCGGCATACAGCGTGGCAAACAGCCAGGCCGAGATGGGTACGGGAATGGGGATGATCACCAGTTTGCGGTGCGGGAACAGAAAGGCATACACCAGCAGCAGGCCGAACACCCCGCCGGAGGCGCCCACCACCGGCTCCGGTTCACTGTGCACCCACAGCGGCGTCAGCATCTGCGCAGCGGCGGCGGACAGCACCGAGGCCAGGTACAGGATCAGCAACCGCCGGCTGCCCAGGTATTTTTCGATCTCGCTGCCGAACAGCCACAGGCCCCACATGTTGAACAGGATGTGCGGCAAGTTGCCGTGCAGAAAGGCGTAGGTCAGCGGCTGCCACAGGCGGAAAAAAACGATGCCATCCTGCGGCGCCAGCGGCTGCAGCGAGAGCATGTGGAACGCGAAGGATTGCGGCGGCAGCAAGAAAAAGACGGCCACGTTGATGGCGATCAGAATTCCCGTTACGGTTACCTTCATTGCGTTAGTGTAACCCGCCATGCAGGGTGTTTTTCTCGATTATGGAACGCCAAGCCATGACGACCTGGACCCGACGCCGCTGACGGTGGTGTTGCGCGGCATCGAGCTGCATGACCGCTCGCATGCGACCCAGATCCCGCACCGTACGGCGCGGGGGGTGAGTTCAGACGCATCGCCTGATTGACTCGGTGCTAAGATGCTGGCGACATCATTCATGGAGGCTTTTCACATGAATCAGCCGTTGCTGCGCATCCTGGCCGCCGCTTGCGCGCTGGCGGCGGGCGGCGCCTACGCCGGCGACGATGTTCGCTGCGGCAACTCCATCGTCAACGCCGACATGACGCCGGCTGAAATCCTGCAAAAATGCGGCGAGCCGACCTCGAAGCAGGTGACGACGGAGGATGTGCGCGCCGCGAATGCCGGCGGCGGCACGCGCAAAATAGGCACGACGCACACGGAAGTCTGGACCTACGACCGCGGCTCCGGCGCCTTCAGCCTGGTGGTGACCATCGTGGATGACAAGGTCAAGAGCATCGTCAGCCAGCCGTAACCGGCTGCGCCGGTGCATATGATCCTGGGCTTGAGGGCCCCGAGAAAGCCACCGCGCGCGGCTGCTCAAGGTTCCGGGAGCTGCGGCCACTCGCACATCACCATCGTACCCGACGGTCTCACGGGCCCGATGGAAATCCGCGCACCGATGAGACTGGCGCGATAACGCATGGTTCGAAGGCCCAGACCGCTGGAAACGGGAATGTCGGATTTCAAGCCATTGCCATTGTCGGCGACTTGCAGGCGCACCTTGGTGGGGCTGGTCTGCAGTTCCACCTCGATGCGCGAAGCTCCCGAATGCTTCACGGCGTTGGCCAGCGCCTCCTGCGCAATGCGATACACATGATCACCCGTCGCAGGCAATATCCGCAGCGGCACTTCCAGCGACTGGCGAAACTTCACCTGGACGGTGTGCATGGCCGCGACGCGCGCGGTCAGATCCTGCAGCGCCTGCACCAGGCCGCCCTGAACCTCGCCGGCCGGTGACAGGCCGCGCGCCACGCCGCGGCAGGTCTCGATGGCGCGGCTGGCGATCTGCGACAGATACTCCAAATCCTGCGCCATGGGCGAGGCTTGCTTGCTGGCTTCGCCGGCGATGCCGCGCGCCAGCAGCGCCAAGCCCGTGAGCTCCTGTCCCAGCCCGTCATGCAGTTCCTGTCCGAAGTGTCGCTGCTCGCGCGCGCTCACATCGAGCAGCGCGCGCTCCATGCGCTTGCGCTCGGTGATGTCCTGGATGATGCAAATGAATTCGCCCGGGTTGCGCGGCGCCATCGAGGTGAAGGCCACCATGCCGGAGAACTCGCTGCCGTCCTTACGGCGCAGCAGGCACTCGTGCGGCTCCAGCGCCGAACCGCAGCGCGGATCGACATCGATGCCCAGCGCCGCGAGGTTGAGCGTGCGGAATTCCTCAAAGCTGTAGCCAAGCGCCGAGGCCAGCGCGCCGTTGATACATCGCAACGAGCCGTCCGCCTCCAGCAGCATCACGCCTTCGTTCATGGAATGCAGAATCCGCGTCTGCGCCTCCAGCGTGTCGGCGTGACGCTGCCGCGCCCGCAGGACGTAAAACAGCAACCCGATGACGGCGGCGGCGCCGAACGCCACGGCCGCCCACAGCCGGGTGACCTGGGACCGGCGTTCCAGCAGTTCACGCTGTTCGTCGTTTTCCTGCTGCAATGCCTGGCCATGCTCGATGGCGCGCTCGGTCTCGAAGCGGGTGCGCAGCACGGCGATGGACCGCCGGCGTTCGGAGGCATTGGCCACCTGCATCAGATCGTAGAAGCGGTTGAAATCCTCGTACGCAGCCCGGAACTGTCCCAGCGCGGCATGCGCCCGGGATCTGCTCAGGTAATGATTGGGCAGGGTGCGCGGCTCGATGTCCCGCCCCTCGTCGGCCAGCACCCGATCCAGCTTGCTGATCGCGCCCGCGGCATCGTGCTGGGCCAGCAGCAACCCTGCATGTGCCGCCATGGCGGATTTGGACAGATCCGGGCGATCGGTATCGCGCAATTCCGAATCCGCCTGCTCGCATAGCGGTTGCGCTTCGTGCAGTCTGCCGTCACGGGTCAGGGCAATACACATGAGGGTCTTGCTCATGGATACGCTGCGCATATCGCCGACGACGGCACTCAGCGCTGCCGCCTTGCGCATTTCTTCCACGACCCGGTCATAGCGTCCCGCCCGCAATTCGAGCCGCCCCATGAAGTAGTGGTTCACCGACAGCCAGTTGGTGGCGTGCTGGCGTTCCTCGAAATCGATGGCTTCGCTCAAGAACTGGCGCGCCTCGTCCAGATCCCCCGTGTCGGCGTACAGCGAACCGATCATCTCCGCCGCGAGTGCATGAGCCTCGTCCCAGTGATTGGAACCCGTCAGCCGATACATGATTAGCGCATCGGCTACCGCCAGATCGAGCCGGTTCTGCGCCTGATACATGCGCGCCCGCGTGAGCAGAGCGCAGGCGTACGGCAGGGTGCCGGCGGGCAAGACCTGCAGGATTTGCGTCGATTGGGCTATGCCCGCTTCGATGGCGGCGGCGCTATCCGAGGTATCGATACGCGTCAGCAACAATCTTGCCTTGAGCGGATCGGTGATCGGGCGTGCTGCAAGATTGTACATGCCGGCCACGGCCGCTTCCCGCGACTCCCGATCACGCTCCACCTGGTAATAGGCCTCGCTCAGAATGGCCTGGAGCGAAGCACGCCGGATCACATCATCGGGCCTCGAGCGTTCCAGTTCGTTGCGCGCCGGCCCCAGCACACTCACCGGATTGACGACGATGCGTTCATCCAGGGCTTGAAGGCTCTTTTCCGACAACGGGATGCAGCTGGGGAACGCACTTCCCGTCCACAGCAGCAGCGCGAGACATCCGAGGTTGAATCTGCCCACATCGATCCCCACGCCAAGGAGCTGTTCTTATCGAACAAGGCTATAACGCGTAACCACACCAGGGCAAATCAGGCTCGGTTCCTTCGTCGTCCCGAGGTAAAATGACAGTATGGGCAGAATATTCGAAGTCAGAAAGCACGCGATGTTCGCGCGCTGGAATCGCATGGCCAAGCAGTTCACCCGCGTGGCCAAGGACATCAACATCGCGGTCAAGGCCGGCGGTGGCGATCCGGCCGCAAACCCGGCATTGCGCCGCGCATTGCAGAATGCCCGCGCCGTCAACATGCCCAAGGACAAGACCGATGCCGCCATCAAGCGGGCGCTGGGCAAGGACTCGGCCAATTACCAGGAGATCATCTACGAAGGCTACGCTCCGCACGGGGTGGCGTTGCTAGTGGAAACCGCCACCGACAACCCGACGCGCACGGTAGGAAGCGTGCGCAACATCATTGCCAAGAACGGCGGCAACCTCGCCACCACCGGCAGCGTTTCGTTCCTGTTCAAGAAAATGGGCGTGTTTCGCCTGGACCCTTCCACGGTGAAGGATCAGGACGAGCTGGAACTGGACCTCATCGACCACGGTCTCGAGGAGATGGGCGAAAGCACCGGCGAGAAGGGTGAGCCGCAGCTGGTCATCCGCTGCAACTTTCCGGACTTCGGGCGTTTGCAGGAGGCGTTGGAAAAGCGCGGCCTTGCGCCGCTGTCCGCCGAGCACGAGTACATCTGCAACCTGCCCGCCGAGTTGCCGGAGGATCAGGCCACGGAAGTGCTGGGGCTGATCGACAAGCTGGAGCAGGATGATGACGTGCAGAAGGTGTTTCACACGCTGGCGTAGACTGCCGTGAACGCCGTGACGCGTCTAGATGCGAGCGAGCACGGAATCATTTCATAGTGTTCGCGTAGACGATCCGCCCCTGGAACCAGGTCTCCAGCACCCGCGTATCGGCGATCTGCGCGGCGCGCCCGTGATCGCCGAGTTCTAGAATGTCGCGGTCGAGCACGGCGAAGTCCGCCGACTTGCCCGGCTGCAGCGAGCCGATTTCCCCGTCCCTTGCAAGGCTGTGCGCGCCGGCGATGGTGTAGGCATCGAGCACATCGCGGATGTCGATGGATTCGCGCAGATTCAGCGCCTGATTGCCGGGCAGCGCACGCGTGACGGCGATGGCCATGTTGCGGAAGGGAATCGGGTCGCGGTCCGATACCGGCGCATCGGAACCTGCGACCAGTACACCGCCCGCTTGCTGCACCGAGCGCACGGGATACATGCGTTCCTCGGCGCCGGGAGCAAGAAAGGGGAACAGCCGCATGTTGTACTCGTATTCCCAGGTGGCCCAGGAGTAGGTGAAGGCGGCGTACAGGTGATCGCGCCCCAAACGCTGGATGTCCTCCGGCGCCACGAACTGCAGGTGCGCCAGCGTGTCGGGTTGGGTAGCGATGCCGTCGGCGGCACGCGCCGCCTCGATGGCGTCGATCGCCGTGCGCACGGCGGCATCGCCGATGACGTGCACGTGGATGGTGAAGCCGGCGCGGTGAGCCTGTTCCACGTAGGCCATGATGACCTTGCGCGGATCCTGGAGCGAGCCCTGCGAAATCCGGCATTGGGAGGGATAGAAACCATGCCGGCGCAGGAACTGCCGTCGCACGGCGGGCTGCTCGTAGCTTGCGAACCGGGCGCGCACCTGGACGCAGATCGGCGAGGTCGTGTCCACGTAGCCGGTCAC
>JAFEGC010000490.1 GCA_018240265.1 Pseudomonadota bacterium
CGCATGCGGCCGCATGCGCTGCAGGTGCGCCTCGAGCATGGCCCGCGCGTCGGCATCGATCACCGGACCGACGTCCGTGGTCAGCAGGCTGGGATCATCCACGCGCAGCTCGTTCATGTAGCCGCGCAGCAGTTCGATGACCCGTTCGGCGATATCCTCCTGCAACATCAGGATGCGCAGCGCCGAGCAGCGCTGCCCGGCGCTGTTGAAGGCTGAGCCCACCGCATCCAGCACCACCTGCTCCGGCAGCGCCGAGCTGTCCACCAGCATGGCATTCTGTCCGCCGGTCTCGGCGATCAGTGCGGCGATGGCGCCGGAACGCGCGGCGAGCTGGCGATTGATGATCTGCGCCGTTTGGTTGGAACCGGTGAACGCAACACCCGCGATGGCCGGATGCGACAACAGCAGCTTGCCGATGGCCGCGCCGTCGCCGGGCAACAGCGCCAGGCATTCGGGCGGGATGCCGGCCTGGTGCAGAATCTGCACCGCCAGCGAGGCGATCAGCGGTGTCTGTTCCGCCGGCTTGGCCACCACCGTGTTGCCGGCGGCCAGCGCGGCAGCTACCTGGCCGGTGAAAATCGCCAGCGGGAAATTCCACGGACTGATGCAGGCGAACACGCCACGGCCGTGCAACGCCAGGTGATTGCTCTCGCCGGTCGGACCCGGCATGGCCAGCGGCGCGCCGAACTGGCGCTGTGCCTCGCCGGCGTAGTAGCGCAGGAAATCCACCGCCTCGCGCACTTCGGCCAGCGCATCGACGATGCTCTTGCCGGCCTCGCGCATGCACACCGTCATCAATTCCGCCTGGCGCGACTCGAAGGCATCGGCGGCCTTGCGCAGAGCCTCGGCGCGCACCGCCGCCCCGGTGGCGTCCCAGTCCGGCTGAGCGACCGCCGCCGCCGCCAGCGCCGTCGCGACGTCGGCTTCGCCGGCATCCACCACTTCTCCCACTGTCTCGGCGAGATCCGCAGGGTTAGCCTGCGCGCGCCCCTTGCCCTGCCCGCGGCGCTTCGCCACCAGGGGCACCGCCACGTAGCGCCGTTCCATGACCTGCAGCGCCGACTCGCGAAATGCCGCCAGCACGCCCGGGTCCGCCAGATTCATTCCGGCCGAATTGGCACGGCCCGGGCCGTACAGGTCACGCGGCGCCACGATGCGTGGATGCGGCACCACCGCCAGGTGATCCACTTCGCCGATCGGATCGCGGGCGACTTCCGCCGCCGGCAGCCGCTCATCCACGATGCGATTGACGAAGGAGGTGTTGGCGCCGTTTTCCAGCAGCCGGCGCACCAGGTAGGGCAGCAGCTCCTCGTGCGAGCCGACCGGCGCGTACACGCGGCAGGGTGCGCGGCGCGGTTCACCCTCGACGATGTGTTCGTACAGCTCCTGGCCCATGCCGTGCAAACGCTGGAATTCGAAGGCTCGCGCCGGCGCTTCTTGCGCCAGGGTCAGCACATAGGCCGCGGTGTGCGCATTATGGGTGGCGAACTGCGGATAGATGAGGTTCGGATCGCAGGCGAACAGCCGCCGCGCGCAGGCGAGGTAGGATACGTCGGTGTTGACCTTGCGGGTAAACACCGGATAGCTCGCCAAGCCTCGCTCCTGACCGCGCTTGATTTCACTGTCCCAGTACGCGCCCTTGACCAGGCGCACGTTGAGACGGCGATGGCATTGCTGGGTGAGCGAATCCAGCCAGTCCACCACCGCCAGCGCGCGGCGCTGGTAGGCCTGCACGGCGAGCCCGAAGCCCTCCCAGCCGCGCAAGGTGGGCGCGCGCATCACCGCCGCGATGATTTCCAGCGACAGATCCAGGCG
>JAFEGC010000491.1 GCA_018240265.1 Pseudomonadota bacterium
GGGCGGCCACCCACGTCGAGATGGGCCACGCTGAGCGCGCATACCCTAAAAGTATATCTATGTGGACCTTCCCCAATGTTTGGACATGGCCCGTGGTATGCCAATGATCCTGCGTCGCTGCGTTCATGCTTTGAACCTGTCGGAAGAAGTCGGTTGGATACGTCGCCTGCGCCACGTGCAAGTCCTGTTGATCTGATCGTGCCGATCTTTAGACAGATCAACGGTCCACCCCATTCGGCATTCATACGGCGTCGTATCCTCGTTGTAGTCGACACCGCCGATTACGAGTCCCCTGCTCTAACCGACTGAGCTACAGGCCCTGCGCAGAGTCGAAGCTCGCATAGTAGCAATTTGGCGATGGCGGCGCGAACGTGGCTGTGTCATCCGCCGATCAGATGCAGCGCAATCTGCCGCTGATGGGGCCGCCGCCGGTGCTCATATAAATAGATGGCCTGCCAAGTACCCAGCGCGAGCCGGCCGTCCATCAGCGGCACCGACAGCTGGGTTTGCGTGAGCGCGGTGCGCAGGTGCGCCGGCATGTCGTCCGGGCCTTCGTCGTCGTGTTCATACAGTCCGGCGCCTTCCGGTGCGAGGCGGGAGAAGAACGTTTCCAGGTCGCGCTGCACGGCGGGCGCGGCGTTCTCCTGGATCAGGAGCGATGCCGAGGTGTGCCGGCAGAACAGCGTGAGCAACCCTGTCGCCACCGACTGCGCCGCCACCCAATCCTGCACCTCGCGCGTGATGTCGAGCAGTCCACGCCCGGGGGTATGAAAGGTCAGGATATGCGCCGCTTGCTTCATCATGCATCACACTCGCTGCAGCGCCGCGGCGACGTCGGCTTTCAGGTCGTCGAAATTCTCGATCCCGCAGGAATAGCGCACCAGCGTTTCGGGAATGCCCAGCCGCGCGCGTTCCTGCGGCGTGCATTCGACGTGGCTGGTCGTACAGGGCGGGCCAGCCAGCGTATTTACCGAACCCAGGCTGGCGGCGCGATGCACCAGTTTCAGCTCATCCAGAAACCGCTTCGTGGCCTCGAAATCGCCGGCGAGCGCGAAACTCAAGACACCGCCGTAACCGCTCATCTGCCGTGCCGCGATTTCGTGCCCCGGGTGACTGTCGAGGCCCGGATAAAAGGCCTGCGCGACTTTCGCGTGTCCGGCCAGAAACCGCGCCATCGACAGCGCGGTCTGGTTCTGGCGCGCCACCCGCAGTTCCAGCGTCTTGAGTCCGCGCAGCAGCAGGTAGGCGTGGAATGCTGCCAAGTTGGCGCCGGTGATCTCGCGGTAGTGATGCACCCGCTTGACCAGGTCGGCCCGGCCCGCGAGTACGCCGCCCATTGCATCGTCATGTCCGCCGAGAAACTTGGTGGCGCTGTGCACCACCAGATCGGCGCCGAACCGGACCGGCTGTTGGTTGATCGGCGTCGCGAAGGTGTTGTCCACCACCGATACGGCCTGAACCTGCTTCGATGCGCGGATGGCGCGTTCCAGGTCGATGATCTTCAGCGTCGGGTTGGTCGGCGTTTCGAGGTAGACGATGTGGCAGCCGCGCGCAATCGCATGGTCCAGCGCATCGGCATCCGCGGTGTCCACCAGCACGACCTCGATGCCCATCCGCGGCAGGAATTCCAGGAACAGCTTCGACGTGCCGCCGTAGGTGTCGGTGACCGACACCACGCGCTCACCCGGACGCAGCAGCGCGAACAGGGTATTGGAGATGGCGGCCATGCCGCTCGCGAACCCGATGGCCGACTCGGCCGCTTCCAGCAGCCGTACCTTCTCCTCGAAAACGCGCACCGTCGGGTTGTC
>JAFEGC010000492.1 GCA_018240265.1 Pseudomonadota bacterium
CATCCTCACCGGCACCAGCGGCGATGCGCATGTGCTGCGGCTGCTGCCGGCCTACATCATGAACGAGGGCCACGTCGATCAATTGAGCGACGCGCTGGCGAGGATACCGGCATGAAGCGCTTTCTCGACCTCGCCGACTTCGAGCCGGCGCAGATCCGCGACCTGCTCGCCCTGGCGCAACGCCTGCAGGACAGTCCCGAACCCGGGGCGCTGGCCGGCAAGATCCTGGGCCTGGTGTTCTTCAACCCCTCGCTCCGCACCCTGTCCTCGTTCCAGGCCGGCATGGCGCGCCTGGGCGGAAGCTCCTTCGTGATCACGCCGGGCCAGGGCACCTGGCAACTGGAGACGCGGCTCAACGCGGTGATGAACGGCGGCGCCGCCGAGCACATCCGCGAAGGCATCCCGGTGCTCGCCTCCTACTGCGACGCGCTGGGCGTGCGCGCCTTCGCGGAGGGCAAGAATCTGGAGCAGGATCTGGGCGAATCGCTGTTCCGCATGATCGATGAGCTGTGCGACAAGCCGCTCATCAACCTGGAGTCGGCCGTCAATCATCCCTGCCAGGCGCTAGCCGATTGGAAAACGATGGATGATCTGGCCGTGCCGCAGCGCGCGAAGTTTGTGCTGTCCTGGGTATATCACCCGCGCGCGCTGCCGCTGGCCGTGCCGGCCGCCACGCTTCACATGGCGGCGCAGCGCGGCATGGAGGTGGTAGTGGCTCGGCCGGAAGGCTACGCGCTGCCGGAAAGCATCATGAACAAGGCGCGCGCCGCGGCTGCCGCCGCCGGTGGCTCGGTGAGCGAGACCACGGACCGCGCCGCTGCCATGGCCGGCGCGCAGGTGCTGTACGCCAAGGAGTGGGGCACCACCGCCCACTATGGCGACGCGGATGCCGATCAGCGGCTGCGCGCCGAACTCACCGACTGGTGCGTGCGCGAGTCCTGGTTCAAGCATGCCGCTAGGGGTGCGAAATTCATGCACTGCCTGCCGGTGCGGCGCAACGTCGCGGTGGCCGACGAAATCCTCGACGGGCCACGCGCCGTGGTGCGGCGCGAAGCCTTCAACCGGATGGTGGTGCAGATGGCCGTGCTATACAGGATGCTCAAGTCATGATGAAGAACCGACCCGATCCGTCCATCGCCGTGCGCGCGCTGCGCAGCGCCGCGCCCTACATTCGCATGTACAAGGGCAAGGTGTTCGTCATCAAGGCGGGCGGCGCCGTTTTCAATGACGACGCCTCCACCCGCGGGCTCATCGAGCAGGTGGCCATCCTGCATCAGGTGGGCATCAAGACCGTGCTGGTGCACGGCGGCGGCCCGCAGCTCGACGTGCTGCAGAGCCAGCTCGGCATCGAGACCCAGATGGTGCAGGGACGGCGCGTGACCGACCAGAAGTCCATCGACGTCACCGCGATGGTGCTCAACGGCCTGATCAACACCCGGCTCGTGGCCATCTGCCGCGACTTGGACATCGAAGCGGTGGGCGTGAGCGGCGTGGATGCCGGGCTGATCCGAGCCCACAAGCGCGCGCCGGTGCGCATCGCCGAGAGCAACGAGACCGTGGACTACGGCTTCGTCGGCGATGTCGATTCGGTGGATACCAACGTGCTGGAAAAGCTCCTGGACAACGGCCTGATGCCGGTGGTGAGCCCGCTGTCGGCGGATTCCTCCGGCACGCTGCTCAACATCAACGCCGACACGGTGGCGGCCGCCATCGGCGGGGCGCTGGCGGCGGAGAAGCTGGTCCTGTGCACCGGCGCCAACGGCATCCTGGAGC
>JAFEGC010000493.1 GCA_018240265.1 Pseudomonadota bacterium
GCAAGAGCGGCCCTCCGGCCGCCCGATCATTGGATTGGCGGTCGGTGCGTGAAGTTCCGCCCTTGAGAACTGTAAATTGAACTCAATACTGGCTGCCTCCAAGGTGGGCAATCATGGAATATAAGGATTACTACAAGACCCTGGGCGTGGAGCGTTCCGCGTCAGCGGAAGAAATCAAGCGCGTTTATCGCAAGCTTGCCCGCAAGTATCACCCGGACGTGAGCAAGGAAAAGAATGCCGAGGATAAGTTTAAGTCCGTGCAAGAGGCCTACGAGGTTCTGAAAGACCCCGAGAAGCGCCAGATGTATGACCAACTCGGCCCCAACTATCGGCAAGGCCAGCAGTTCCGTCCGCCGCCGGACTGGGAAGCCCGATTCAGTGGTGGTGGCGGCGGATTCCGCCGCGCAAGCTCCGAAGATCTGCACGGCTTCTCCGAGTTCTTCTCGCGCATGTTCGGCGGAGGCGGTGAGGACTTCGGCAGTGGCGCGGAGTTCGTGCAGCCGGAGGCGGATGCCGGCAATCTGGAAATCACCTTGGAAGAAGCCTTCAGCGGCACCAAGCGCCGCGTGCAGCTCAACGAGCGCGGCCGCGCGCGCAGCATCGATGTGACCATCCCGGCGGGCGTGGCCGACGGCCAGGCATTGCGGGTTGCGGGAGGCCAGGACCGGCCGGCGCTGATTTTCAAGGTGCGTATCCGCCCGAACGCGCGTTACACTGTGGATGGCAAGAACGTCACGCTGGAGCTGCCGCTGGCGCCGTGGGAGGCCGCGCTCGGGGCCAAGGTGACGGTGCCGACGCTGGCGGGGTCGGTGGACCTGACCGTGCCGTCCGGTGCCCAGTCGGGCCAGAAATTGCGGCTGCGCGGTCGCGGCCTGCCGGGCAGCCCGCCGGGTGATCAGCTGGTGTCGATCAAGATCGTCAATCCGCCGGCCACCACGCCGCACGAAAAGGCCATCTACGAACGCATGCAGCACGAGTTCAAGTTCAACGCCCGCGCCAACTGGCCGTGAACGCCGCGCCCGCGGCGGCATGGCAGTGCGGGCCATCCCCCGCAGCGCATTGCGGCGGGCGCGCTTGGGGTGCTGCTCGTCAACCGGGAGCGGTGGCATCATGTGCCGGCAGCTGCGCGGTGATGCGGTTCAGCCGCCACCCAGCGGCAACAGCGTCGATTCCTTGATCGCGGTGACCGCCACCGCCGAGTTCACCGATCGCACGCAGGGAATGCGCGACAGATAGTCGAGATAGAACGCCTCGTAGGACTTGATGTTCGGGGCGACGATTTTCAGCAGGAAGTCCCACTCGCCGGTGAGCGTGTGACAGTCCAGCACTTCGCTGCGGTCGCGGATAGCCGCCTCGAACTGCGCGATGGCATCGCGGCTGGTGGTGGCGAGCTTCACGTGCGCGAAGATGGTCACGTCCAACCCCAGGCGCGCCCGGTCGAGCAGCGCCACGCGTGCCTTGATCACGCCGGTGGCTTCCAGGTGCTGGATGCGCCGCCAGCAAGGAGTGGTGGAAATGCGCACGCGCGCGGCCACCTCCGCCACCGACAGCGCGCCCTCCCGCTGCAAGATGTCCAGGATCTTCAGATCCAGTCGATCCAGCCTAAGGTGGGATGTTTTTTCCATATTTTAGTTCGTGACGGAAAATTCAAACCATATTATTGCGCTGCATAAGCGTATTCACAACATGACGCGCCGGGCGCGCGTAAATTGGCCGCCCATGAACAAACGCTCCCGCCTGCATGTTCCTCGGGTACCGGCACGTCCCGGCGAG
>JAFEGC010000494.1 GCA_018240265.1 Pseudomonadota bacterium
GAACTCCGCCAGCCCCGCGGTGGTGGGATAGCTGCCCAGCGATGCCAGTTCCGCGCGCAACGCGTCCAGCACGAAGGGCGGTGCCGGATGCCTCGGCTCGCCGATGGACAACGAAATATGCGAAAGACCCGCCGGCGGCTGAACGCCCTCTTTCAGGCGGTTCAGACGCTCGAAAGGATAGGGTTTGAGAAAAGAAAGACGCGGATTCACGCGCGTACCGGATCGCGCCGGTCGAGGGCGCGAACCAGCGAGTCCTGCAGGGTCTTGCAGGCATCCTCGCGCAACGGCTGGCCGGCGGCATCGCTGACGTAGAACACGTCCTCGGCCCGCTCGCCCACGGTCATGATCTTGGCGCCGTGGATGTCCACCTGCTCGGCCATGAACACCTTGCCCACCTCGGACAGCAGTCCCGGCCGGTCGCCCGCCACCAGCTCGACGATGGTGCGGTTGTTGCGGGTATCAAGGCTGAAGTTTACCTGCGTGGGCGTTGCGAACATGCGCACCTGCCGCGGCGCGCGCCGGGTCACGGTCAGGGAAGAGTCCTGGGGCTGCAGAAGATTGCGCCACAGGCCGCGTTCGATTTCGCGGATGCGCTCGGGGTCGGTGATCAGCGCGCCGGATTCCTCCAGCACTACGTAGGTGCCGAGGCTGAAGCCATCGCTGCTGGCGAGAATGCGCGCATCCACCACGTTCAGCCCCAACTGATCCAACACCGCCGTGGTGCGGGCGAAGGAATGCTGATGCTGCTGGGTGAAGGTCAGCACCGCCGTGCCGCGCTGGTCGGCCAGCTGCCGCACCGCCACCAGGGGCGTGGTATCTCCCGCCGGCCGCTGCGCGAGCAGGCGGGTGTGCCAGGCGATCTCCTCGGCGGTGTAGCGCAGGAAGTAGCTTTCCGACCAATGAGACCACGTTTGGTCGATGTGTTCGGGGTCAACTTCACTCAACAGTGATCGTGCGGCTCCCCGAGTCTCCTGGATCAACTCCTCCTGGTCCAGCGGCGATTCCAGGCCGCGGCGCAGCGCGCGCTTGGTACGCTCGTAGAATTCCTCGAACAGCTTGGCCTTCCAGTTGTTCCACAGCTTGGGGTTGGTGCCGCGCACATCCGACACCGTGAGCACGTACAGGTAATCCAGGTGTGCCTGGTCGCCGACGCGCTGCGCGAACTCGTGGATGATGTCCGGATCGCTGATGTCCTTCTTCTGCGCGGTGATGGACAGCGTCAGATGATTGCGCACCAGCCAGGCGATCAGCCGCGCCTCGTACCGTCCCAGGCCCTGTTCCAGGCAGAAGGCCTCGGCGTCCACCGCGCCGAGTTCCGAATGATCGCCGCCGCGGCCCTTGGCGATGTCGTGGAACAGCGCCGCAAGATAGGCGATTTCCTGCTTCGGCAGCGCCTGCATGATCTGGCTCAAACTGGGCAGCTCGTGGTTGTAGCGCGGGATGGCCAGGCGCCGCAGGTTGCTGACCACGAACAGCGTGTGTGCATCGACGGTGTAGGCATGGAACAGGTCGTACTGCATGCGCCCGACGATGCGGCCGAAGGCGGGGATGTAACGTCCCAGCACCCCGTACAGATTCATGCGGCGCAGCTCGTGGGTCACGCCTACCGGCGCGCGCAGGATTTCCATGAACAGCCGATGGTGGCGCGGATTCTGACGGAACTCCTCATCGATGAGATTGACGTGCGAGCCAATCAGGCGAATGGTCTCGGCGCGCACGCCACGTACCTGCGGATGCTGCTGCAGCACCACAAACAGCTCCAGCA
>JAFEGC010000495.1 GCA_018240265.1 Pseudomonadota bacterium
GCCCGCGCGCACGGCATCGTCGCGGCGCAGTTGCGCCAGCCGGGCACGCAGGTCATTGAAGACGGCTTGGTTCAGGCTGTTTTTCGCGCGCGTGCGGTTGAGGGTCAAGGTGACGATGGCACCTTCACGGCTGACGAGCACTTCGCTCGCTTGGTTCATGGCGGTCTCGCTCATCCCAGTCGTTCGATGATGGTGGTATTGGCCGTGCCCGAAGCCTCGCAGATGGTCTGCAGGCCATAGCGGCCACCGCGGCGCTCCAGCTCGCACAGCAGGTCGGTGAGCATGCGTGCGCCGGTAGAGCCCAGAGGATGGCCGATCGCCACCGAGCCGCCATTGACGTTGAGGCGCTCGTCGGGGATGCCGAACTCCCGCTGGAATATGAGCGGTACGCCGGCAAAAGCCTCGTTGACCTCGAACAGATCTATGTCGCCGATGGTCAAATCCGACTCCTTGAGTGCCTTGCGGGTGGCGTCGAGCACGGCGGTGAATTGGATCACCGGATCGGCGGCGGCCACGGCAGTGCTGACGAAGCGCGCACGCGGCTTCAGGCCGTGCCGCTCGGCATAGGCGTGGCTAGCGATCAGCAGCGCGGCGGCGCCGTCGCTGATCTGCGACGAGTTGGCAGCCGTGGTGGCTCCGTTGGCCGCAAACACCGGCTTGAGCGTGGCCATCTTCTCGGGGTTGGGGTCTGCGCGCACGCCCTCGTCGGTGGCAACGATCGGGCTTTTCGGGTCGTCCGGGTCCTCGGTAAGCCGCACCAGTTGATCATGGACGCGGCCGGCCTTTGCGGCCTCGGTGGCACGCCGATGGCTGCGCACGGCGAAGGCATCCAGAGCCTCGCGCGTGAGACCGAAGCGCTTGTTCATCAACTCCGACGAAACGCCTTGCGGTATCAGCGGGTTGTCCTGGTAGCGTGCCAGCTCGCGCGGGCTGTACTGCGAGCCGAGCGGTGCGCCGAGCTGGAATGACGGCGGCATCGGCGCCTGCGACATGGATTCGACTCCGGCGCCGATGACCAGCTGGTAGGCACCGGCCTTGACGCCGTGCACGGCAAAACTCACCGCCTGCTGGCCGGACCCGCATTGCCGATCGATGGTCACCGCCGGGACGGATTCGGGCAACCCCGCCGCCAGCACGGCGTGCCGGCCGAGGTTGCCGTGCTGCTGCTCCCATTGCAGCACGCAGCCGACGATCACGTCGTCGAGGTCGTGCGGATCGATGCCGGATCGCTCGACCAACTGATGCAGCGTCTCGCCGAGCAGATCGACGGGATGCCACTTCTGCAAACGCCCGCCGCGCTTGCCCACCGGGGTGCGCAACGCGCCGACGATCACGGGTTCGTGTTCACTCATGCGGTTCTCCTGAAAATGAGCGGGCATTATTTGGCGTAGCGTTCGGCATACTCGGCGCGCATGCGCTTCTTGTCGTTCTTGCCGACGCTGGTCTTGGGGATGGCCTCGACGAACAGGATCTGGTCGGGCAGTTGCCACTTGGCGAAGGTGCTGGCCAGGTGAGCATGGAGTTGTTCCACCGTGGCCTCGTGGCCCGGTTTGAGCACCACCAGGGCCAGCGGTCGTTCCTGCCACTTCGCATGAGGAATGCCGACCACTGCGGCATCGCGCACGGCCGGGTGGCCGATGAGCAAATTTTCCATGTCGATGGAAGAGATCCATTCGCCGCCGCTCTTGATCACGTCCTTGATGCGGTCGGTGACCTTGAG
>JAFEGC010000496.1 GCA_018240265.1 Pseudomonadota bacterium
GTTCTACTACGACTACAAGGACTACCAGGCCTTCGAGTTCAACCAGACCACGCTGGCGAGCATGATCCAGAACACCCCGGCGAAGGTCAAGGGTGCGGAGTTCGAAATCGAGGCCCGCCCCATGGCGCCGCTGGAATTGAGCCTCGGCCTCTCGGTGTTGGATACCAAGGCCAAGGACATCGTGCTGCCCTCTGGGTTGGTCGTGGATCGCAAGTTGCCGCAGGCTCCCAGCGCCTCGGTCAACGGATTGGCGCGCTATGCGCTGCCCGTGGGCCCGGGCAGCATCGCGCTGCAATTCGACTTCAAGTACAACGGCAGTTCGTACTTCACGGTGAACAACGCGCCGGTGGAAAGGGAAAGCGGGTATGGCTTGTACAATGCGCACATCACCTACAAGCCGAACGATGGCCCGTGGGAAGCCAGCGCCTTCGTGAAGAACTTGTCCAACACCTTCTATCGCGTGTATTCGCTGGATGTGAGCGGCCTGGGATTCTCCAACGACCGGCCTGGCGTACCGCGCTGGTTCGGCGTGAACTTCACCTACCGGTTCGCAGGCCGCTGACCGGCGTATGCGACGCTCATCGAGGGCAGCAACTGCACGCCGGTGGCTGGCGATTGCCGTATTCGTGGCGGCGTCAGGGTGCCAGCGACCGCCGGCCCAGAGCCCTGCATCGGCGGCCGGCGCCGCGCCGTCCAATGGCGCTGCGCCGGTGAAGGCCGTATCACGCGGGCGTATCGATGCGGCGCGGTTCGCCAATGCCGGCGCTGAACCCGGCGAATGGTTTGCCAGCGGCCGCGACGGGGCGGGCACCTATTATTCCCCGCTGAACCACATCAACCGCTCGAACATCAAGCGCCTGGGCTACGCCTGGGATCATGCGCTCGGCACGCGCCGCGGATTGGAAGCCACCCCCGTGGTGGTGGACGGCGTGATGTACGCTGTGGGTAATTGGGGGCGCGTGTACGCCCTGGATGCGCGCACCGGACACGAATTGTGGACCTTCGTACCCGAGATCGATGGCCAATGGGGACGGCATGCCTGCTGCGATGCCGTCAATCGGGGGCTGGCCGTGTGGCGCGGCAAGGTGTACGTCGGGTCGCTGGATGGATTTCTCTACGCGCTGGATGCGAACGACGGGCGTGTGCTGTGGAAAACCGACACGCTTCTGGGACGCGAACGGCACGCGCCCTACACCGTGTCGGGCGCGCCGTTGATAGCCGGGGATGCGGTGGTGATCGGCAATGCGGGCGCCGATTTTGGTGTGCGCGGGTACGTCACCGCCTACGATCTCGTCACTGGCGCGCAGAAGTGGCGCTTCTTCACCGTGCCGCGCGATCCGAAGGCCGGCCCGCAGGATCAGCCTCATCTCGACAAGGCGGTAAAGACCTGGGATGCGTCCGGCAATTGGGCGCTGGGCGGCGGCGGCACGGCGTGGGATGGACTGGCCTACGATCCTGATCTGAAGCTCATCTACATCGGCACGGGCAACGCCTCTCCCTACAGCCAGAAGCAGCGCAGCCCCGCGGGTGGCGACAATCTGTATCTTGCCTGCATCGTCGCCGTGCACGCGCAGGACGGAGCCCTGGCGTGGTACTACCAGGAGGTGCCGGGCGAGCGCTGGGACTACACCGCGACCATGAAGATGATCTTCGCGGACCTGAACATCGGGGGCCGCACCCGCAAGGTGCTGATGCAGGCGCCGAAGAATGG
>JAFEGC010000497.1 GCA_018240265.1 Pseudomonadota bacterium
CCGACGTCCACGCCCGCGAGTTCCAGGCGCGCAAGGAGCGAGACCGCGCCGATCTGATCCTGCGAGTAGCTCTTGAGAATGCCCCAGCAATGCCGGTCGTAGATGTCCAGCGCGCGATCGTTGCGGCCCTGGCTGAGATAGAACACCGCCAGGTGCCACCAGTTGTGGGTGTACATGAAGGAGTTGAGACCGGTCCAGGTGTCAGCCACGCTTTCCAGGAACCAGGCGCCATCGTCGATGCGCCCGCGGGTCAGGTATACATGCGCCAGCGCGTGCTGGGCCCAGGGCTCCTTGCGCTTCAGGCTCAGCGCCTGGTGCGCGCTGCGCTCGGCTTCTTCCAGCAGGTGGCATTGCTCGTAGGCGAAGGCCAGCATGCCGTGGATGTAGGGCACTTCGCGGTTGGCATCCCGCACCTTCAGCGCGCTCACCAGCATGCCGGTGAAATTGCCGCGGTTGAAATCCAGGTACTGATGGAGCTTTACCACCGCGAGATCCTGCGGGAACTCCGCGCCGGTCTGCGCGGCCAGGTCCAGGGTCCGCGGCAAATCGTCCGCCGCCCAGGCCTGCAGCAGCTCCACGTTCATCTGCTCGCGCCGCGTGGCCCGCGGTGCGGCGCGTACGGCGCGGTCGCGATAGCGTGCGGCCCGCGCCGGGGCTTCGGGCGCCTCCAGCAGCATCCACAGCATGCCGGCGTAGCAGTTGACCATGCACTCCTCGGGAGCGGCGTCCGCCGCTTTGACGATGTTCTCGGCGCGCTTTTCGTAGGCGAGAAACCCTTCGACGAAATCATCGATGCCGGCGAGCGTCGCCGGATCGGCGCTGCTCACCGGATTGCCGAGAACATCCTGAAGCATGGGCTTTTAGATCTGGATCCCGGCCAGAAATTCCGCGACGTCCGCGGCCGAGCGCTGCGGGATTTCGATCTGCGGCAGATGGCCCACCTGCGGGTAGAGAAGGAGCCGGGCGTTCGGAATCGCCGCCGCCACGCGCCGCGAACTTGCCGGCTCGATCAGCACATCGGCCTCGCCGTGCATCACCAGCGTCGGCGCCTGGATGCGCGCCAACACCTCGGTGGTGGCGGCGAGTTGCTTGCCGGGATTGATGGCCATGAGGATGTCGCGATGCCCGGGTGCGCGTTGAAACTCGGCCCAGCGCGCCACCAGGCCCGGCGTGATCAGCGATTTGTCGTAGACATCGGCCTTCAGGCCCTGGTCGATGAGCGGCGTGTTGTCGATGCTGGCCAGGAGTTTGCGGCCCCAGCGGTATTGCAGGATGCGAAACGCCAGCGGCACTTCCTTGGGCGGACTCTCGGGCGGAAAGGCCGCGGCATCCACCAGGATCAGTGCCTTCAGGTGCTGCGGATGGCGCACGGCGAACCGCCAGGCCACGCCGCCACCCATGGAATTACCGGCCACCGCGAAGGACGACAGCTGCAGCCGTGCCGCGGCCATGTCCACCAGGTCGGCCAGCTGATCGCCGTCGAGGTAGTACCCCACCGGCGCTCGCGTCAGTCCGTGCCCGGGAAAATCCAGGCTGATGAGCCGGAAGCGATCCTTCAGCGCCGCGACCCAACCCTCCCAGCTCGTGAACGAATCGCCGTAGCCATGCAGCAGCACCAGCACCGGTCCGTCGGCCTTGCCCTCGTCACGGTAGTGCAGATGTATGCCGCCGGGCAGGTCGAGAAAGTGCGAGCCGGCATCGGCGTA
>JAFEGC010000498.1 GCA_018240265.1 Pseudomonadota bacterium
AAATACCGTGAAATCAACGCGCATGTCATGCAGTGTCTGCGCTGGTACGGTGAGAGGATCGCGGTCGGTGGCGACAAGATCCGCCTTGTAACCTGGGCGGATCATTCCGAGGTCATCCTCCTGGCCGACCTGATAGGCCGACCCGGTTGTCCGCGCAGCGAGCAGACGTGCTACGTCGACGGTGTAGTTGGGAATCATCGGCTGGTGGTTTGTGCCGCCCGGATCCATTGAAGTCGCGCCCGCTTCGAGGTCGCTCCAGGGATTTTCATCGGTGTAGAACCAGTCGCTACCGGATGCGATGGCAGCACCGGCATCGACGATGTCCCGGTAAGGCGTCACGCGTCCTGCGAGCCAGGGACCGATCGCGCCAGCTGCTGTACTGCGTGCGTAGTCGTAGCCGGGTGGGCCGCCGAAAGCGGCCGGGGCCAGCCAACCTTCCTGCAGGTTTGCGATGACCCCAAGGCGGCGAAACCGCGGCATATCCTGCGTGTCCACCCAACAGAGATGGGTCAGCGTGTGCCGTAGACTTATCTTCGGTCTCGAGCGTCTTGCATTTTCGATCGCGTCCAATGCCTGGCGGGTAGCGCCGTCACCAATCACGTGGACGAAGATTGGCACGCCGAACTTCTCGCTCAGATTGACGAGTTCCCTGAATTGCTCGTCCGTGTAGTAACCGGGCGTCTTTCCAGCCGAACTGCCGTCGTGCGTGAGTAAACTCGAGAGTCCTACCTCGGGATTGCCATCCGCGAAGACCTTGATGAAGCCAACTCGGACATTCTCGCTGCGCAGTGTTCGCTGTCGCTCGGCGATTAACGGAATTTCGGTGCGGAAATTCGCCGGCGATACCGGCATAGCAACCGTTACCCGCGCGGTCAGCTCTCCGGCGCGGTCCAATTCGATATACGCGCGCAGCCGATCCTCGTCCGCCAGGGCATCGACAATCGAGGTAATGCCAAAAGTATTTAGATGTTGCAACGACGAGCGCAGCAGGTCCTTGGCCGGCGCGGCATATGCCGAGCGATGCTCGATCTCGTCTACAACCGGGGCCCAGGCGCTGTCGATCAGCATTCCGGTGGGCTGGTGCGTCATTGGATCCCGAATGATCTCGCCCCCTGGCGGCGACGGAGTATTGTCGTCGATGCCGAAACTCGACAGGACACGAGGATTCACCCAGACCGTATGGTGGTCGCGCGAGATGACCGCGACCTTACGCTCGGGCGCAACGGATCCCAGCTGCGCGCGCGTCAGCGTATCGAAGTCTGCATTGTCGAGATCGTACCAGCCATAGCCGACAACCCAGTCTCCGGCGGGCGCGGTTTCGGCGCAATGGCGCAAATTGCGTAAACCTTCCTCGGCGGAAAAGCCGCGCACATTGCACAGGCGTCGATGCAGGAATTCCCCCTCCAGGGGGTGAACATGCGCGTCGGCCAGACCGGGTAGCAAAGTCCGTGCGCCCAGATCAATCATCCGCGTGCCGGGCCCACGAAGCGCCTCAGCGCCGGAGTTAGTACCGACGTATACGATACGATCGCCCTTAACGGCGACTGCTTCCGCCAATGGCTGCGACGGATTGAGCGTGCGAACATGCCCGTTGGTCATGATGAGATCGGCTGGCTCGCGGCCGTGGGGGATGGCCGGCGCAGCGACAACAGGTGCGATGACCCCCACTGCGACTATTGATGCGAGGATTTTCATATGCCC
>JAFEGC010000499.1 GCA_018240265.1 Pseudomonadota bacterium
GTGCGGAAAGGCGAAATTGTCGCACAATCGAAGATGCGCCCCAACCCGCAGATGCGTATGTAGCACGGAACTGCCGTACGAATAGTGGAACGGCAGAACCACGACGCTGCTATCGGACGAGGTCAACCCCAGGTACTCGACAATGGCATCGGCGTTGCTCGCAAGGTTCATGCCGCTGAGCATCACCCCCTTTGGCCGTCCGGTGCTACCGGAGGTATACAGCATGAGGCCGGATTCATTCTGCGCATCAGTGGCCAGGCGGGTACGCAGGTACTGCGCTTTGATCACGTCGCCGCGCGGCGTATCCAGACTGTTCGCCAGATCCGGCGCCGATAGCCACGATTGAGCACCGGGCATATTCTTGAGTGCCGCCTCCATGTCGATGTTATCGAGGTTGGCGATGATCAGACGCGGATCGCAATGCCGTAGCCAGTAGGAGAACTCGGCGGAGCGCGCTCCCGCATCAAGCGGAACCGCGATGGCACCAACCAGCATGGAGGCATACACAGCGACGATGAACTCGGGGCTGTTATTCAGCGCGATCGCCACCCGATCGCCACTGCGGACGCCGGCCGCATCAAGACGGCAGGCCAGGCGGATCACGTGACCGCACAACTGCTCGTAGGTGAGCTGCTCACCGCGA
This sequence comes from Pseudomonadota bacterium, assembly GCA_018240265.1. GTDB lineage: Bacteria > Pseudomonadota > Gammaproteobacteria > Steroidobacterales > Steroidobacteraceae > TMP-86. The sequence goes on from JAFEGC010000499.1 coordinate 644, forward strand.
TGCGACACGGCGATGCGGGTGGCAAAACGATCCGCCGCGTCGAATAATCCCTGCACGATGCCGCGCACGGCGGGTAACCCCAGACAGTCTCAGCCGAGTTTGCGTTCGACGAACGCGACAATCGCCGGCACGCTATCCAAGTTCGCGGGTAGCATTTCCTCGTCCGCCACCTCGATGCAATAGGTCTGTTCGAGATGGGCGATCAACTCGAGCACTCCAGTAGAATCCATGGTCCCGCTTTCGATGAGCGACACCCCGGGTTTGAGCGCCCCTGGGTCATCCGTAAACAGAAAGTTCCGACAAACGAATTGGGTAATCTCCGCGGCAAGGTCTTTCTTATTCATAAGGTACCTGATGGCCGGAGCGAAGCCGCGCCGGCGCGAACGAATAACTCATCCAGAAGCATGCTGGACAATATGCCCAGAAACGCCATGTTATCGGAAAATCCGATGGCGGCACCGACCGCACACTTCTCCACAAGCTTCCTCGTAGCATTGCAGTCGAAGATGCCGTTGTTGCGAATACGCACCGGATCGAGCAGCGAACGAACATAATCCAACGGCGCCGTGCCACGAAAGAAACTGGCAGCGTCGGGCGAACGATAAGGTTGCTTGGGACGCTCGACGACGGCAGCGGGAAGCTCTGCCCTCATCGCCTGCTTGAGAACGCGCTTTTCCCGCAATCCCCGCAACTTGAATGTGGCCGGCAGCCGGTTGGCGAACTCGACGACACGGTGATCGAGAAAGGGTACGCGCGCCTCCACCGAGTGCGCCATAGCCATCCGGTCCCCCTGCGAACAAAGCAAATATCCGACGAGCAGCGTCTGCGCCTCCACCCACTGCTCGCGACCCAGTTCGTGCCACGAGGCGTATTGCGGCGGCATGAGCTCCATAAGATCCGCCTCGATTGCCTGCGGGGAGAGTTCGGCCCGCACCTCCGGACTGAAGAAATTCCAGACACGTCGCGTGCTGTTCCACCGCGGACGATGCGCAAAGAATGGATCCTGCGTACTTCCAGACCCCTGACGAAAAAACACCTGCGCCAGTGCCGGGTTCG
>JAFEGC010000049.1 GCA_018240265.1 Pseudomonadota bacterium
GGCGCCGATGGTGGCGCCGGCGCCGATGCGCACCGGCGCCACCAGCATGGTGCCCGAGCCTATGAAGGCGCCGTCCTCGATCAGCGTCGGCCACTTGTTGAAGCCGTCGTAATTGCAGGTGATAGTGCCGGCGCCGACGTTCACCTTGCTGCCGATGGTGGCATCGCCGATGTAGGACAGGTGGTTGGCCTTGCTGCCGACGCCGATTTCGCTGTTCTTCACTTCGACGTAGTTGCCGACGTGTACCGCGTCGTGCAGCAGCGCACCGGGACGCAAGCGTGCGAAGGGGCCGATGTCGCAGCGCTCGCCGATACGCGCCTGCACGATGTGGCAGTTGGCGCGCAGCTCGGTGTCGGCGCCGATCTCGGTATCGGTGATGAAGCAATTGGGCCCGATTTTCACCCGCGGCCCCAGCTTCACCTTGCCACTGAGCACCACGTTGATGTCGATGAACACATCCGGGCCCACTTCCACTTCGCCACGAATGTCGATGCGCGCGGGGTCGGCCAGTGTCGCGCCGGCCAGCATCAGCTCGCGCGCGCGCCGCCGGCGCAGCGCCGCTTCGACCTCGGAGAGCTGCACCTTGTCGTTCACGCCCATGACTTCCACCTCGTCGGCGGCGAGCACCGCGTTCACGGCGATGCCCTCGCGCACGGCCGCGGCCACGATGTCGGTCAAGTAGTACTCGCCCTGCGCATTGTCGTTGCGCAGCGCCGCGAGCCAGCGGCGCAGGAGCCGCGCCGGCACGGCCATCAGACCGGTGTTGATTTCGCGGATGGCGCGCTGTGCCGCGGTGGCATCCTTGTGCTCGACGATGGCGACTGGCTTGCCGGCGGCATCGCGCAGGATGCGCCCGTAACCGCTCGGGTCCTGCATGTTCACCGTCAGGAGCGACAGGGCATCGTCGCCCGCCGCCTGCATCAGGTCCCGCAGAGTGTGCAGCAGCGTGAGCGGCACGTCGCCGTACAGCACCAGCACCAGGTGATCGTCGGGGATCGAGGGCATGGCCTGCATCACGGCGTGCCCGGTGCCAAGCTGCTGCGCCTGCAGCGCCCAGCTCACGGATTCCGCCGCCATGGCGGTGCGCACCTGTTCTCCACCGTGGCCGTAGACCACATGCAACTCAGCCGGGTCGAGGCGGCGGGCGGTGTCGATGACGTGCTTGAGGAGCGGTACGCCTGCCAGCGGCTGCAGGACCTTCGGCAGCGCTGACTTCATGCGCTTGCCCTGCCCCGCCGCCAGAATCACCACCGACAGCTTCATGGGAAATGGATCGCGTCAGCGCTTCTTGCGCAGGCGCTCGATGGCGCGCAGCTGCGCCATGGCCCGCGCCAACTCGGCCTGCGCCTCGGCGAGACTGATGGAGGCGCCCTTGTCGGCCATGGCCTCCTGCGCGCGCTGCTTGGCCGCCAACGCCGCCGCCTCGTCCAGATCATGCGCGCGCGCCGCCGTGTCGGCCAGCACCGTCACCCGATGCGGCTGGATTTCCAGCGCGCCGCCACCAACGTAGAAGGACTCCTCCTGATTGCCGGTCTTCACGCGCACCTCGCCGGCTTTCAGCGTGGTGAGCAGCGGCGCGTGCCGCGGCGCGATGCCGATCTCGCCTTCCGAGGCCGGCACGAACACCATGTCCGCATCGCCCGAGAAAATCTCACCTTCGGCGCTGACGATATCCAGATGAATGGTGTTGGCCATGGGTGTTGACTACTGCAGCGTCTTGGCGCGCTCGACCGCTTCTTCGATGCTGCCGACCATGTAGAAAGCCTGCTCGGGCAGGTGATCGTACTCCCCGGCGATGATGGCCTTGAAGCCGCGGATGGTGTCCTTCAACGGCACGATCTTGCCGTCCTGCCCGGTGAACACCTTGGCGACGTTGAACGGCTGCGACAGGAAGCGCTGGATTTTGCGGGCGCGGAACACGGTCTGCTTGTCTTCTTCCGACAGCTCGTCCATGCCCAGAATGGCAATGATGTCCTGCAGCTCCTTGTAGCGCTGGAGCGTGGCCTGTACGGCGCGCGCCGTGTTGTAGTGCTCCTCGCCCACCACCAGCGGATCGAGCTGGCGGCTGGTGGAATCCAGCGGATCCACCGCCGGATAGATGCCCAGAGATGCGATCTGACGCGACAGCACCACGGTGGCATCCAGGTGCGCGAAGGTGGTCGCGGGCGAAGGATCGGTAAGGTCGTCCGCGGGCACGTACACCGCCTGAATGGAGGTGATCGAGCCGGTCTTGGTGGAGGTGATGCGCTCCTGCAGCACGCCCATTTCCTCGGCCAGCGTGGGCTGGTAACCAACGGCCGAGGGCATGCGGCCCAGCAGCGCCGAAACTTCCGTACCCGCCAGCGTGTAGCGGTAGATGTTGTCGACGAAGAACAGCACGTCGCGGCCCTTGCCGCTGGCCTGCTTTTCATCGCGGAAGTACTCGGCCATGGTGAGGCCAGTGAGCGCCACGCGCAGACGATTGCCGGGCGGCTCGTTCATCTGACCGTACACCATTGCCACCTTCGAATTGGCGAGGTTGTCCTTGTCGATGACGCCGGACTCGATCATCTCGTGGTAGAAGTCGTTGCCTTCGCGGGTGCGCTCACCGACGCCGGCGAACACCGACAGGCCCGAGTACTGCTTGGCGATGTTGTTGATCAGCTCGAGCATGTTCACGGTCTTGCCCACGCCGGCGCCGCCGAACAGGCCAACCTTGCCGCCCTTGGCGAAGGGCACCAGCAGGTCGATGACCTTGATGCCGGTGACCAGCAGATCCTGGCCGCCCGCCTGCTCGTCGTAGGCGGGCGCGGGACGGTGGATGGGCAGCGTGTCCTTGGCCTGCACCGGTCCGCGGTTGTCCTGCGGCGTACCCAGCACGTCCATGATACGCCCCAGCGTGCCGTTGCCCACCGGCACCGAGATGGGTTTGCCGGTGGCCCTGACGCCGAGTCCGCGGCGCAGGCCTTCGGAAGGGCCCATGGCGATGGTGCGCACCACGCCGTCGCCCAGCTGCTGCTGAACTTCCAGCGTGAGATCCACGTCATCGAGTTTCAGCGCCTCGTAGACGGCGGGTATCTGGTCGCGTGGGAACTCCACGTCGACCACCGCGCCGATGATTTGAACGATTTTTCCGCTGGAGCTGGACATGGGTATCAATCCTTACGATCTTGCTTAGACGGCGGCGGCGCCGCCGACGATTTCGGACAATTCCTTGGTGATGGCCGCCTGGCGTGCCTTGTTGTAGATGAGCTGCAGCTCACCGATCAGCTTGCCGGCGTTGTCGGAGGCACTCTTCATCGCCACCATGCGCGCGGCCATTTCGCAGGCCACGTTTTCGACCGCGCCCTGGTACACCTGCGATTCCATGTAGCGCATCAGGATGCCGTCGAGCAGATCGCGCGCGCTGGGTTCGTAGATGTAGTCCCAGAGCTTCTGCAACTCGGCCTCGTCGCGGGTCTCCACCGGCAGGAGCTGCGCGAGCTCCGCGCGCTGCGTCATGGTGTTGACGAACACATTGTGCGCCAGGATCAACCGGTCGATCTTGGCGTCGCGGAAGGCATCGAGCATCACCTTGATGGTGCCGATGAGATCGGCGATATGCGGCTTGTCACCCAGATGCGCGGTGGAGGACAGCACCGGCAATCCCAGGCGGCGAAAGAACTGCACGGCCTTGGTGCCGATCAGGCAAAGCTGCACCTGCTCGCCGCGCGCCTGCGCGGTGCGGATGGTGGTTACGGCGGCCTTGAACAAGTTGGTGTTCAACGCGCCGCACAGGCCGCGATCGGTGCTGATGATGATGAGGCCGAGGTTCTTCACCGGCCGTTCCACCATGAACGGATGCTTGTAATCGGGGTTGGCCTTGCGCAGGTGGCCGATTACCAGGCGAATCTTCTCGGCGTAGGGACGCGCCGCGCGCATGCGGTCCTGCGCCTTGCGCATTTTGCTCGCCGCGACCATTTCCATGGCCTTGGTGATCTTCTGAGTATTCTTGATACTCGAGATCTTGCCGCGGATTTCCTTAGCACCGGCCATCGTTCAAACCGTCGCGAAAAATTCGTCGCAGGCCTTCTTCAACTGCGCCTCGACTTCCTTGGACAGATCGGGCTTGTCGTTGATGCCTTTCAGCAGCGCACCGTAGTTGGTCTTGGCGAAGCCTTGGAGCGCCGCTTCCGTATCAACCACCTTCTTGCGATCCACCTTGTCGAAGTAGCCGTTGTTGGCGGCGAAGATCGACAGCGCCATCTCCGCCACCGACATCGGCGCGTACTGCTTCTGCTTCATGAGCTCCGTGACGCGCTGACCGCGCTCGAGCTGCTTGCGGGTGGCCTCGTCCAGGTCGGAGGCGAACTGCGAGAATGCCGCCAGTTCCCGGTACTGCGCGAGGGCCAGACGGATGCCGCCGCCCAGCTTCTTGATGATGTTGGTCTGCGCGGCGCCGCCGACTCGCGACACCGAGATGCCGGCGTTGATGGCCGGGCGCATGCCGGCGTTGAACAGGTCGGTTTCGAGGAAGATCTGTCCGTCGGTGATGGAGATGACGTTGGTGGGCACGAAGGCCGTCACGTCGCCCGCCTGGGTCTCGATGATGGGCAGGCCGGTGAGCGAACCGGTCTTGCCCTTCACGCGGCCATTGGTGGCCTTCTCCACGTATTCCTCGTTGACGCGTGCGGAGCGCTCCAGCAGGCGCGAGTGCAGGTAGAACACGTCGCCCGGGAAAGCCTCGCGACCCGGCGGACGGCGCAACAATAGCGAGATCTGCCGGTAGGCCACGGCCTGCTTGGACAGGTCGTCATAGACGATGAGCGCATCCTCGCCGTTGTCCATGAAGTACTCGCCCATGGCGCAGCCGGCGTAAGGAGCCAGGTACTGCAACGCCGCCGGTGTGGAGGCCGAGGCCGCGACGATGATGGTGTGCGCCATGGCGCCGTGCTCTTCCAGCTTGCGCACCACGTTGGCAATCGAGCTCTGCTTCTGGCCCACGGCCACGTAGATGCACTTAACGCCCGTGCCCTTCTGGTTGATGATGGTATCGATGGCCACAGCGGTCTTGCCGGTCTGGCGGTCGCCGATGATCAGCTCGCGCTGGCCGCGGCCGATCGGCACCATCGAGTCGATGGCCTTGAGGCCGGTCTGCACCGGCTGCGACACGCTCTTGCGGTAGATGACGCCAGGCGCCACGCGCTCCAGCGGCGCCTTGCGCGCGGTGTTGATCGGACCCTTGCCGTCGATGGGGTTGCCCAGCGCATCGACCACGCGGCCGAGGATCTCTGGACCCACCGGTACTTCGAGGATGCGGCCGGTGGTCCTGACCTTGTTGCCCTCGGAGATGTGCTTGTAATCGCCCAGCACCACGGCACCCACCGAATCCTGTTCCAGGTTCAAGGCCAGGCCGAAGGTGTTGCCCGGGAATTCGAGCATTTCACCGTAGCGGGCATCCGCCAGACCATGGATGCGCACGATGCCGTCGGTCACGCTGACCACCGTGCCCTCGTTGCGCGCATCGGTCGCGGCCTGGAACTTCTGGATGCGCTCCTTGATGAGCTCGCTGATTTCAGATGCCTTGATGGACATGGTTCAAAACCTCAATTGCTCAATTCGGTTTGCAGCTGCGCCAGCCGGCCCTTGATGGAGCCGTCGATCACCAGATCGCCGCAGCGGATGACGGCGCCGCCCAGCAGGGTCGGGTCCACCGCGGTGCTGATCTGGATGTCGCGCTTCAGCCGCGTCTTCAGCGCCGCGGCAAGCTTGGCCTGCTGTTCGGCGCTCAGCGGCACCGCGGAAGTGACTTCCACCGCGGCCGTGTTCTCCACTTCGGCCCGCAGCACTTCGAACTGCGCGGCGATTTCCGGCAGCAGCGCCAAGCGTCGGTTCTTTGCCAGCAGGCGGATGAAGTTGCGCACTTCATCGCCGCTCTTGCCGCCGGCGTCGGCCAGCAGCTCGACCAGCTGGTCTTCGCCCACCTTCGGACTGGAAATGAGCTGCTCGACGCGCTCGTCGCCGGCGAAAGCGGCCGCGGCCTGCAGCGCCTGCGACCAGACCGGCAGCGCACTGGCCTGTCGCGCGGCGCTGAATGCCGCACGGGCATAAGGCCGCGCGATGGTGGCGCGCTCAGCCACGTTTGTTCTCCGTGGACACCTGGTCGATTGACCCAGAAGTTAGATTAGCCACCCGCGATCTCCGCCGCCAGCTTGTCCAGCAGGTCGGCGTGCGTGCGGGAGTCGATCTCGCGGCCCAGCAGGCGCGACGCGCCGCTCACCGCCAGCGAACCCACTTCCCGGCGCAGACCTTCGCGGGCGCGGGTACTCTCCAGCGCGATGCTCTCGCGCGCCTGGCTGAGCAATCGCTGGCCTTCGCTGGTGGCGCTGTTCTTGGCGTCCTCGACAATCTCGTTGCCGCGCTTGTTGGCCTGATCGACGATCTGCACGGCCTTGTCGCGCGCCTCGCGGATGATCTCCTGCGCCTTGGCCTTGGCCTCATCCAGGTCCTTCTGGCCCCTGTTGGCCGCCGCCAGGCCCTCGGCAATCTTCTTCTGCCGTTCTTCCATGGCGCCGATGATGTGCGGCCAGCCGAACTTCATGACCAGCCAGGCGACGGCGAAGAACGCCAGACCCTGGATGACGATGGTGATGGTTAAATCCATGCCAATCAGCTCCTAAAGCTGTCTGCGCCGCGCGGTTGCGCAACGTGCTTGCGCCGCGGCACGAAAATCCCCAATGCCTACTTCAGAGAACCGATGAACGGGTTCGCGAACAGCAGCAGCAGGGCGATGGCGACGCCGATGATGGGCACCGCGTCGAGCAAGCCGGCGACGATGAACATCTTGGTCTGCAGCATCGGCGTCAGTTCGGGCTGGCGCGCCGAGCTCTCCAGGAACTTGCCGCCGAGCAGTGCGAAGCCGATGGCGGTGCCGAGGGCGCCGAGGCCAATCAGAAGGCCCGCCGCGATGACGGTCATGCTCAACAGTTGAGCCAGCTGGGGGACGTGATCCATTTTCTCTCTCTCCGAAGGTCTGAAGGTCAGGGAACGAAACTCTAGTGGTGCTCGGCTGCCATGCTCAGGTAAACGATGGTCAGCATCATGAAAATGAAGGCCTGCAGGGTGATGATCAGGATGTGGAACACCGTCCAGACGAAGCCTGCGACGAATTGCGCGACGCCGAAGAAATAAGTCGACACGTGCGACAGCGCCGAACCCAGGGTGAGCGCCGCGATCAGGATGAAAATGAGCTCGCCGGCGTACATGTTGCCGAACAGTCGCAAGGACAGCGACAGCGGGCGCACGCATTCCTCGATGAGCCGCAGCAGCTCGCCGGCCACGTAACCGGTGCCACCCAGCACCACGGCGGATGTATGCGTGCTCATTCGTTGGCCGCCTTGGGCGGCTGCGCCGCCAAACCCAGGTGCGAGATGATGTAATCGCCCAGCTCGGCCGGGTTGGAAATGGCGTTGAAGGCTTCCACTTTCATCTGCTCGCGGATGATGTGCACCCCCACCTGGTTGTCGGTGGAGGGGCCCGTGACCGCGCAGGGCTCGATGCCGAAGCGTTCGCGCAGGAGCTTGACGCCGCCCCAGGCGGCCACCGGGTCGTTGGCCGACAGCACCACGGCGCTGAGTGCGGCGCGGATATCCGCCTCGCGCAGGATGGACTCCACGCCATAGGTGCCGAGCAGGCCATCGCCCAGTTCGAACACGATGACATCGGGCTTGCCGGCGCTCATCTCGGTGAGCATGGCGCGGGTCAGCGCCGGCCCGCATTTGGCGGTGGTAGTGACGATGCCAAGGTCCGTGAAAATCATGGTGCGGCGCGCGCCCGCATCCTCGAAGGCGAGGATGTCGCGGCGAAGTGAAACGCCGGTGGCCTTGAACGCATCCACGGTGAGTCCGCGATGGCGCATGCGCGCGATGATGGCGCCGGCCGCGGCGGTCTTGCCGGCTTCCATGCAGGTGCCGGCGAGCGCCACCACCGGTACCTGGTGCACATCCAGGGGCGCCGCGTAATCGAGCGGCTTGTAGCCCACTTTCGCCGGCACGCCGATGCGCTCGCCCAGGTAGGGAAAGGTCAGCACCGTGCCCAGCACCTTGCAGTCGAAGGGCTTGCCCTTGTCGGGCGTGGCCGAATCGCACACTCCGAGCACGCCGCCGATGTTGAGCATCTGGATGACATCGCCGGGCTTGAGCGAGGCCGGGATGTGCCCCGAGTAGCCGAACAGCGCCTTGCGATGCCCCAGCGCGCCGGCCACGATGTCGCCCTTCGTGACCTTGGCCATGCGGCCGCTGGTGAGTTCCAGCGAGTTGTAGGTGGACTTGTTGTTGAGCACTTCCACCACCACCACGATGCCCTCCTCGCAGGGGATGTCGGCGGCGATGCGCAACTCGTGCGACAGCGAGCAGGCCTGGGTGACGGAGGCGATCTTGTCGACGAACACCGTGCGCATGTTGTTCATACTTGCGCTTTCTGCGCCGCTTCGCCGGCGCGCTTGTGGAAAATGCCGGTGAGCGCCAGCATTTTCGAGTAGCCCAGCGCGTCCGCCGGCGTCCACTCGCCGGCGGCCTCGCCGTACACGCCCTTGGAAGCGGCCATCAGCGAGTAGGGCGAGCTCACGCCCTCGACGAACAGGCTTCCCGGGCGCAGCAGCACGCTCACCTCACCGCTGACCCGCGCCTGCGAGGACAGGAGCAGCGCCTCGATGTCGCGGCATACCGGGTCCAGGTGCTGGCCCTCGTGCACCAGGTCGCCGTAGGGCTGCGCCACCGTGTCCTTGATGCGTGCCTGGCGGCCGGTGAGCACCAGTTTTTCCAGCTCGCGGTGCGCATTCAGCAGCACCTCGGCGGCCGGCGCTTCGAAGGCGACGCGGCCCTTGGTGCCGATGACCGTGTCGCCCAGGTGGATGCCGCGGCCGATGCCGAATGGGCCGGCCAACGTTTCCAATTTTTCGATGATGGCCACCGGCGAGAGCGCCACGCCATCCAGGTTCGAAGGCACGCCCCGCGTGAAACCGATGCGATGCCGTGTTTCGCTGCGCGGCCGGGTGAAGGCGTCCTTCGACAGCACCCAGGCGGACTCGGGAATGCTGCCGGTGGAGGTGAGCGTTTCCTTGCCGCCGATGGTCACGCCCCACAGGCCGCGATTGACCGAGTAGGCGGCGCCGTAGGGCGGGATGGGCAGCTTGTGATCCTCGAGATACTTGAGCTGTTCGGGACGCTTGAAGGCGCGGTCGCGCACGGGGGCGAGGATTTCCAGCTCCGGCGCCAGAGTGCGCAGCGCCACTTCGAAGCGCACCTGGTCGTTGCCGGCGGCGGTGCAGCCATGCGCCACCATGCGTGTGCCCATCTGCAACGCCATCTTGGCGATGACCTGCGCCTGCAGCACGCGCTCGGCGCCCACACACATGGGGTAGAGCTGGCCGCGGCGCATGTTGCCCATGATCAGGAACTTCAGCACCTGGTCGAAGTAGTCGGCGCGCGCATCGATGAGGTGATGTTGCAGCGCGCCGAGCTGCGCGGCGCGCTCGGCCAGGACCTTGGCGCCGGCGGTGTCGATGCCGCCGGTGTCCACGGTGACCGTGATTACCGGGCGGCCGTAGGTTTCCTTCAGCCACGGCACGCAGAACGAGGTGTCGAGACCGCCGGAAAATGCCAGGAGAATGGGCTCGCCGCCCGGGGCTTTGCTGCTGCTCATGATATGGATTTCTTAAACGCGGAAGATGGCGCGAAGACGTTCGCCGAGCTTTCGCTGCTCGCGCGCCCCCGCGGTAGCGATGAAAATGGTGTCATCGCCGGAAATGGTGCCGATGACCTCGGGCCACTGCGCCTGGTCGATGGCCACGGCCACGCTCTGCGCTGCGCCCACCGTGGTCTTGAGCACCGTCAGGTTCGAGCCCGCCGGCTGCAGGCCGCGCACGAATTGCTTGAGTGAGCCGAAATCCTCGCGCACCGCGGCAGCCGGCTCGGGCAGCACGTAGCGGTCGCCGAGCTTGGCCACGCCCAGCTCGCGCAGGTCGCGGCTGATGGAGGACTGCGTGGCTTCGTGCCCCTGCTTGCGCAGCAGCCGCACCAGCTCGGACTGGCGTCCCACCGCCTCGGATTTGAGGATGCGGGCCAGGGCGCTGCGTCGCGCGGGAGCGCTGGCGGTGTCGTGCGAATTCAGCATGTCGACAGGCGTTGCATAAAATTGCGCGGATCATGCATAAAAATGCAGAGACTGTCAATGCGCCGCGGCACGTTTGGCGGCGTCGGCCCCGAGTCGGCCCGAGTCGCCCCGAGTGACCCGGTGTCGCCGGTGTATGATGCGCGGCGATTGTTGCAACCCGGAGTGGTCGAGCGTGCTTGAAACCATCGACATCGAAACCGCGCCCAGGCCCGACGCCGCCATCATCTGGCTGCATGGCCTGGGCGCCGACGCGCATGACTTCGAGCCGGTGGTGCCGGAGATCGTGGGGGCGGCCACCCGCGGGGCGGCCGGCCCGCGCCCGCCCGAGCGCGCCTGGCGCTTCGTGTTCCCGAACGCGCCGGTGCGGCCGGTCACGCTCAACAACGGCATGCGCATGCGCGCCTGGTACGACATCAAGGGCCTGGAAAGCGGCGCGGCCGAGGACATCGGGGGCCTGCGCGGCTCCATGACGCAGGTGCTGGAACTGATCGGACGCGAGAACGACCGCGGCATCCGGACCGAACGGGTGGTGCTGGCCGGGTTTTCGCAGGGCGGCGTCGTCTCGCTGTATACCCTGATACGCCATCGCCAGCGGCTGGCCGGCGTCATGGCCCTATCCTGCTACGTGGCCGCGGCCTCGAAACTGGCCGCCGAGCGGCAGGCGGCCAATGAACACACACCGATATTCATGGCGCACGGTCAGTTCGATCCGCTGATTCCGGTGGACACCGGCCGCCAGTCGCGCGATGCGCTGGTGAGCCACGGCTACCCGGTGGAATGGCACGAATATCCGATGGCGCACTCGGTATGCGCCGAGGAAATCGCCGACATCCGCAAATTCTTGTTCAAGGTGCTGCCGCCGCGCTGAATTGCATGGCCCGGGTACAACGCCTACGGTAATTGACTCAACAGCGTCCTGACTGGAACCACTATCGGCTCATTCCGTGCGAAGCAATCCGCATTCACGTAGGGCAGCTCCATGATGGCCTGAAAGGCATGCTTCGCCTTCGTTGCTTTCTGAAAGTATCCCAGCGCATCGGACAACCCGGTGTCGCGGCTTTTGACTTCCACCAGAAACCAGGGCTTGCGATCCCGCACGACCAGAAAATCGACCTCCCGCTTGAGTTTGTCGCGCATATAGCGCAGCTCGAAGGCTCCGAGGCCAAGGTCGGTCCAGCCCTCCACGGCCTTGAGCAGATGGCAGGCTACGAACGTCTCGGCCTTCTGACCGGGATCGGCGATGTCCGACCAGTCGCGCAGAAACCATTTCGGCTCCTTGCGCAGCGCTTTGGTCACGTTGGCAAACCAAGGGCGTACGACGAAACCGTAATGCAGCCGCTCGAGGATATCCACCCATCGCTTTGCCGTATCGACGCTCACGCCCACTTGCTGTGAAAGATTGGAGTAGATGAGTTGTTGCGCGGAACGCTCCGCCAGAATCTGGCTTAAGGTTTCCAGTGCGCCCAGCGTCTCGATCTGGGCAACGGTGCGGACGTCCTCGCGAATGAGTTGCTCGTGGCGCAACGAGCGCCAGCGCCTGCTGAACCGTACGTCGCGGCGCAAGAACGGTTCAGGAAAGCCGCCATGATTCCAAAGAGCGTTCCAATCTTCATTCCCAATCGGCCGCGGAGACTGGATGACGTCGGCAGGGATCTCGATGCGCAGGCATTCGCCGACACTGTAAGGATGCATGCGATACAGGAAGTAACGGCCCATGAGACTGTCGCCGCCGCGTCGGAAAACATCGAGCCGCGAACTGCCGGTGACGATGACGCGTGAGCGCTCACCGTAGACATCAAAAAAGCCTTTCAGGAAGGCTTTCCATTTGGGTTGCTTGTGAAGTTCGTCGAATACGACGATAGGGATCTGCTCACGCAATCGACCGAGGCTCAGGCGCTCTGCCACCGCGCCGGGCCCTTTGAGAATGAATCGACGATCGTCGGCATTGTCCCAGTTCAGATATTCAGTCCCCTCCATCCGGCATGTCGTCGTTTTGCCCACTTGTCTGGGGCCGCTGACCAGCGCCATTTGACGGTGACGCGCGAAATGCTCCTTCAAGACCGTGTCGTAAAGGCGGGTGCGGACGGTGGGCGAGGGGACGCTCATCTTCAGGCCATTTTACGATTAATCGTAAA
>JAFEGC010000004.1 GCA_018240265.1 Pseudomonadota bacterium
GCATTTTTAACATAAGGAAATCGGTTGAGCTCCGCCATCTGGATCACTTCCAAACTGCCTCCCAGCCAGCGTGAGGCGCTGGAGCAGTTGGTGTTTTTCAACGCCAATCAGCATCGCGTGCGGCTAGGCATCGAACAGAGCATCAGAACCTATGGTGCTCCCGAAATCTACGAGCATGAAGGCGGCCTTCGGGTCCGCGTCGGCATTGTGAAGGATGTGCAGACCTTGTTTGCCGTCAACGAGCTCGGCCGGCCGGTAGGCGTAGCGGTGTTCGTGCGGCAGGAGCAGGCGCGGTTCGTGGTGCTGCACGTGGTGGTGGAACCGCGCGCGGACCTGCCCGTGGGCCTGGGCCATCCGGTGCTGCTGCGATTGATGCATGAAATCCGGCGGGCGGCGCGCATCACGCGCGGCGTGGACTGCATCGAGCTGCCCTACAAGGGCGCTCACGCCGTGCGTTTGCAGAATTCGCGTGTGTAGAGGCGGGCGCCGCACGCGGGCGCCGCGCACCACGAGCGCAAGTCCATGGCACGCGACAGCGATTGGCGTCAGCGCACGGCGGTAAGGCACGCCGACGGCTTGCGCCGCTGCGCTTGGTGCGGTGAGGACCCGCTGTACGTCCGCTACCACGACCTGGAATGGGGGCGCCCGCTGCACGATGAGCACCGCCTGTTCGAGATGCTGTGCCTGGAGGGCGCGCAGGCAGGCCTGTCCTGGATCACGGTGCTGCGCAAGCGCGAGTCCTACCGGCAGGCCTTCGCCCGTTTCGATCCGCGCCGCATGCTGGCCTTCGATGCGGCGCGGCGCGCGCGGCTGATGCACGATCCCGGCATCGTGCGCAACCGGCTGAAAATCGAAGCGTTCTTTGCCAACGCGCGCGCTTATCTCGACATCAAAGAGCGGGGCGGGAGCTTCGAGGAGCTGCTGTGGCAGTTCACCGGCGGGCGGAGCTTGCGCCGGCGGCCGTTGCGCCTGGCGGATTTCCGCGCATCTTCGCCGCAGAGCGATGCCATGAGCCGGGAACTGCGCCGGCGCGGCTTTCGTTTCGTCGGCACGACCACCTGCCATGCCTTCATGCAGGCGGTGGGCATCATGAATGAACACCAGCGCAATTGCTGGGCGGGACGGGAATGAGGGGGAACGAGAAGCATGCGTAGACACATCATCGGCGGTTTGCTGCTGGCGGGCTTGATCGGCGTGGGCGTAGGCACGGCCACGACAGTGCGCGCGGAGATGGGCGCCGGCGCGGGCGTGGGCGCGGTGGGGGACGGCGCGCCGGCGGGAATTCCCGACAACCTCTTCAAGCCCGTGGACGTGTTCGATCTGGCCTGGGTGACGGACCCGCAGATCTCGCCCGACGGTAAACAGGTGGTGTATGTGCGCATGACGCCGGACATCAAGACCGACCGCTCGCGCCCCAGCCTGTGGCTGATCGATGCCGGCGGTGGGCACGAGATGCCCCTCGGCTCCCCCGACACGGCCGGCACTACGCCGCGTTGGTCCCCCGACGGTTCGCGCATCGCCTATGTTGGTCAGCGCGCCGACGGGAGCCGCCAGTTGTTCGTGTATTGGGTGGCCACGGCGGTGAGCGCGCCCATCACCAACCTGGTGGAGGAGCCGGACGCGCTGGCCTGGTCGCCGGATGGACGGCAGATAGCCTTCACCATGCCGGTGCCGGCTGAGCGCAAGCCGCTCGAAGTGGATCTGCCCAAGAGCCTGAAGGATGCGAAGTGGGCCGAACCGGTCAAGTACATCGACCGCGTGGTGTACCGCGCCGATGGCAGCGGCTATCTGCCCGATGCCTTCAGCCAGGCGTTCGTGGTGGACGCGGACGGTGGAGCTCCCCGGCAACTGACCCACGGGGATTTCGACCACGAGGGCAACTTGAGCTTCACGCCGGACGGCTCGCACCTGGTGCTCACCGCCAATCGCCGCCAGGATGCCGAATACGAGCCGGTGGACACGGAAATCTATGCCGTCGGCCTGCGCGACGGCTCGTTGCGCGCGCTCACCAACCGACGCGGCCCGGATCATTCGGCGGTCGTGTCGCCCGACGGCAAGCGCATCGCCTATCTGGGCTTCGATGACCAGCGCCACTTCTATCAGGTGACCAAGCTGTGCGTGATGGACATCGACGGGCGCAATGCCCATGTTCTCACGCAGTCGCTGGATCGCGATGCCGCCGCGCCGTTATGGGGCGCGGATTCGCGGCACGTATACTTCCAGTACGACGACCTGGGCAGCACCCACCTGGCCAGCATCGACCTGGGCGGCAAGCTCCGCGTGCTGGCCGATGATGTGGGCGGGACCGATGTCACCCGTCCCTACGCGGGCGGTTCGTTCAGCGTTTCCAACACCGGCCGCTTCGCCTACACCCGTGCCTCGATGCAGGCGCCGGCCGCGCTCGCCGTGGGCAGCTCGACCAAGGACATCCACACGCTCACGCATCTGAACGACAACTTGTTGAATTTCCGGACATTGGGAAAGGTCGAGGAATTCCACGTGGACTCGGACTTCGACAAGCGCCGGCTGCAGGGCTGGGTGATCACGCCGCCGGGGTTCGATGCGCGCAAGAAATATCCGCTGCTGCTGGAAATCCACGGTGGACCGGTGGCCAACTACGGCCCCCGCTTTGCCGTCGAGCTGCAGCTGTATGCCGCCGCCGGCTACGTGGTGCTGTACCTGAATCCCCGCGGGAGCGATTCCTACGGCGAGGAATTCGGGAACCTGATCCATCATGCCTATCCGGACAAGGATTTCGACGACCTCATGTCGGGAGTGGATGCGGTCCTGGCGCGTGGCTACATCGATCCGAAGCGACTGTTTGTCACCGGCGGCAGCGGTGGCGGTGTGTTGACCGCCTGGATCGTGGGTCACACCGACCGCTTCCGCGCCGCGGTGGTTGCCAAACCCGTGATCAACTGGACCAGTTTCGTACTGACCGCGGACGGCACGAATTATTTCTACCGTTACTGGTTCGCCGGTTTCCCCTGGGAGGATCGCGAGGCCTACTGGCGGCGCTCGCCGCTGGCCTATGTCGACCATGTGGTGACACCGACCATGCTGATGAGCGGCGAAGTGGACTACCGCACGCCGACCAGCGAGGCCGAGCAATTCTACGAGGCGCTGAAACTGCGCAAGGTGGACACGGCGCTGGTGCGCGTGCCGGGCGCATCGCACGACATCTCCGCCCGGCCCAGCCATCTGATCGCGAAGGTGCAGTACATACTCGCCTGGTTCCACAAGCACGATGCCGCGCCGGCCGCCGCGACATCGGCATCGGTCTCGCAATAAATTCACATTCGAGGTATCGACTGTCGCGCGACGACGCGGCAGAATAGCGGCGTCGAGAGTTCATCAACACTCGGTCTCGTCCAGGAAGCTCCGGAGTCACCCAAGGGATGCGTCGATCCGCTCCGATCACCTTCGTGCAATTGATGACGGCGTCCGAGCGCGCGTTGTGGAGCACCGACGCGCATCCCGATTACTACCGCGTGCCGGTCTCGCGCCTGCTCGACGACGGGCGCCAGTATCAGATGTGGGAAGCGAGCTACGCGCGCCAGATGCGCGAGGTGGCGCACTGCAACGCGCAGGTGGCGCAGGCCATGGAACTGCGCAAGATCGCGCTGCGGCTCATTCACCGCCGTGGTCTGGTCGATTATCTGCGCTCCTGGAAAATCACCGGTGATCACCGCGTGCAGCTGTTCAACATGTTCTACGGCTGCACCGACTACCGCGAGGCGGTGATCACCGAGCATCGCCATTACGTGATGGCCGCCTCCAGCGGGCTGTGCACCGAGGTGCTGGTAGACGCTGTGAACGATTCCAACGGCTTCAAGCTGCTGGCGCGCTACCAGCAGCTGTATGCGCAGTACTTCCAGATGTTCTCCGAGTACAGCCGGGTCGAGTATCGCGGCGAAGTGGAGCTGGCGGCCGCGTTGAAGCCCACCATGCTCGAGCATCGGTCGTATGCCAACCTGGTGCGCCGCCAGATCCTGGTGCAACCGCCGATGAAGGCGCGTCTGCGCTTCACGCCCCTGCCCTCGGTGGAGCGAGCCAAGTCCTTCGCGATGCTGGGTTGAGCAGACTGCTCGTCCAGGAATCGCGCCCGCGCGCATCCTTGTCCCGTCCGCGACGGTTGCGGCGCCGGGAATTTCCCTCCGACACGGTGACGCTGGCGCGCTATCTGCTGGGCAAGCTCATCGTGCGCCG
Source organism: Pseudomonadota bacterium (assembly GCA_018240265.1). Taxonomy (GTDB): domain Bacteria; phylum Pseudomonadota; class Gammaproteobacteria; order Steroidobacterales; family Steroidobacteraceae; genus TMP-86. The sequence continues at coordinate 4,210 of JAFEGC010000004.1, forward strand.
CATCGGCCGCTCCACCGCGCTGGCGCGCATCGTCGAAACTGAAAGTTATGTGCAGGGCGATGCCGCCTGCCATGCCTTCCGCGGCCCCACGCAGCGCAACCGTTCGCTGTACCTGCGACCAGGACATGCCTATGTCTACCTGTGTTACGGCTCCTGCTGGCTGCTGAACGTGTCGAGTGAGGCAGCCGGCACCGGAAGCGGGGTGCTGCTGCGGGCGGCCGAGCCCTTGCGGGGGCTGTCGTTGATGCAGGCGCGGCGTGAGCACCTGCGGCCCCGGGATCTGTGCAAGGGACCGGGGCGCCTGACCCAGGCGTTGCGGGTGGACCGGCGCTTCGACGGCATCGATCTGCTGAGCGGCAGGGAGTTGTGGCTGGCGCAGGACGGCGTGGTGGTCGATGACATCGGCGTGAGTACGCGCATCGGCATCAATCGCGCGGTGGAGCTGCCGCTGCGGTTTTACGTGCGCGGCAACCCTTGCGTCAGCGGGCCGCGGCGGCTCAATCGCTGAACCGGCCATCGTGCTCGGCGAGTACCGTGTCGATGCTCGGCGGCGGCGTGGGCCGCGGCCGTGCCGAGCACGAGCGGCGGCACCGCGCGGCAAATGCGGACCAATCGCACGGTCAGGACGGCTTGTTTCGCCCCGCGCCCGCCGACAGGCCGGCGGTGATCGCCAGGCGCATGGCTTCCTCGACGGGGATGTCCAGGGGTTGCAGTGCCTGGTGTGGCAGATATACGGTGTAGCCGCCGAAGGCGTAGCTCAACGGAAAATAGACCGCCACCCAACCCTCACCGCCGGCTTCGAGCAGGGCGCGCGGCACGTCCTCGCGGGTGACGAAGCCGATGGCCCGCACCTCGCCGAAGCGCGCCAATACCACGCGCTGCAGGTCGCGTTTCTCGCCGGTACCGGAGGGCAGCATGCTGACCACGTCGCGAAAGCTGCTGTAGATGGTTTTGATGACCGGAATGCGGCCCAGCATCTCGTCCCAGAAATTCATCACCAGCTTGCCGGCATAGGCGTTCACCAGCGCGCCGATGATCAGTAGCAGCACGAACGCCGTGGCCAGTCCGAGGCCGGGCCAGTAATGCTCCGGGGCGATGATGTGCGAGCCCAGCAGCAGGCTTCGCAGCACCGACTCGACTGAGCGGACCATCCAGAAAATCACGTAGACGGTGAGCGCCAAGGGCAGCACCGTGACCAGCCCGCGCATGGTGAGCACTAGGATCTTGCGCATGGGATAATCATCGCACACTTGGAGGGCCTTACAGGATGAACGCGCGAGAAAGCGTCCGGGCGAAGGCGATGGTGGCGCGCGCGCCGTGGGGCGCACTGCCACTGCTCCTGCTCGCCTGCGCGGCCGCATGGGCCGAATCGCCGGAGAAAACCGCTGAGACCATCGTGCAGCTCACAACCGGTGGCGGACCCAGCGCCGCGGTCATCCTGTACGAGCCCGCCGAGGTGCAACGCCTGCATGACAAGGTGCTGCTCGCCGTGGAGCGCGAGGCCGAGAGCGGGCGCAAGCAGATCCGCAACGCCCTGTTCGGCGCGGGCCCGGACCTGGATGACGTGCGGCGCATGACGCCAGAGAATCTGCTGCTCGCCATCCTGGCCAAGCTTCCGGCGCGCACCGCCAAGTACGATGAGTTCAAGGCACTCGGCAGCGTCAAGGAGGGTGAGATGCTGCACGTGGTGGTGCGCGCCTCGCTCACCAAAGTGGAGCGACTGAAGCGACGCAGCATCGTGCAGCTGGTGACACTGGTCCCTTCCGGCAAGGAGTGGCGCGGCGCCATTCCCGGAGGGGTAGAGTCCTACGTGGATGCGGTGCTCGCGGCCGCGCCGGACGATACGCCCGCCGTGGTGCCGCTGCCGACGCCCGCGGCGAAGGATCCGGCCGCCGCGGCGCTCCTGGCCCGCGGCATCGAGCTGCTCAACCAGGGCAATTGCCTGACTTATTTCCTCGACGTCATGGAGCCCGGCTTCAGCAAGACCATGACGCAGAAGTCCTTCGATGCCATCGTGCGCGGCTGCGAGCTGAACGAAAAGACCCGCGAGCGGTTTCGCGTTGGCCTTGCGCTGGCGGCTGCGCGCGAGCCCAAGGTGGAGAATGGCGGCTTGAAGCTGGTGTATGACCTGAACGGCGAAGGGCTGCCGTACGACAAGGTGACGCTGATCAAGATAGACACCCGTTGGTTCGTGGCGGAGTAGCGCCGCGCCGCGGGCGCCGCCGGTGGCGCGACGCGGCATGGGCACGCGGCAGGGTCGTCGGCGCAGCGTGGGCGCAACGCAGCGTGTCCCTTCACCCCGCCATGATGATCACGGACTCGGCAGCGAGCAGTAACGTTCCGCCGAGCGTTGGTATTCGGCGGTCTGGGTCAGGGTGCCGGAGGGTTTCCACAGAAAGTACTGGGTGACAATGCCGTCTTTTCGCCGGCGCGTCACCGCCAGCAGCCGACTGTCGGGGCGATACAGGATGCTCTCCTCGCCCCGGCAGGGCAGCTCCTGCGTGATACGTTCCAAGCTGGCCGGCGCCTGCACCTTGCCGGATTTCCACTCCACCAGCAGCAGGTCCACGCAGCCCGCACCGCAGGGCAGCTGAACCAACGCCACGCCGCCGGCGAAATTCGGCGCCGCCGGCAGCGCTTCGCGGATGTGCCGCTGCTGTTCCGCGCCAATGTCCGTGGCGCTGAAATCCAGCGCCGGCCGGATCGTTGTCGGTGCGGTCGAGACTGGATATTCCGAGAAGCGTGGCGCGCCCAATTCCTGCGGTCCCGGATCGGTGCGATTGCCCAGCGCGTGATCGAACTCTTCCGCCAGCGCATCGGGAATGCTCCAGTCGGCGATGACCGGTCCGGCGCCACCCTCGATGGCGGCGCTGCCGACGCTTAAGGTGATGAGGGCATGATCCTCGCAAGCATCCTGCGCGTTGCGCTGGTGGCAGGTCACCGCCTGAGTCCACGCGCCGTAGATTTGCGGTGCACCGGCCTGGCTGGGCTCCGCGAAAAATGCGTAATGACCCGGCGGCAGGTCCAGCCGGAACGAGCCCTGCGCAGGATGCGTGCCCACTGAGCGCAGGTGCCCGCCCTCCACGGCACGCGCGTACACCGTCATCGCCGGCAGGAATCCGCCGGGAAAACTTACCGTGCCCTCGACGACGGTGGCCCACGCCGTCCCGGCGAGACCTGCCAGGAGCAGGGCGGTCATGCACGCGCGATAGTTCGTTAGGGCTACACTCACGGGGCAACTTCGATTGTTGTTCGCTATGGTACGAGCCTTCATGACCCAATCCAATGTTCTCGACATCAGTCCGGCGCAGCCCGCCGACGTACCCCTGGTGCTGGAGCTGATCCGCGACCTGGCGCGATACGAGAAGCTGGAACATGAGTGCATCGCCACTGAGCAACAGTTGCGCCAGTCGCTGTTTGGCGAACGTCCCGCGGCCGAGGCAGTCATGGCTCGCTACGGGGGCGTGCCCGCCGGCTTCGCGCTGTTCTTCCACAATTTTTCCACGTTTTTAGCCCGGCCCGGCCTGTATCTGGAAGACCTGTTCGTGAGACCCGAATTCCGCTCCCATGGCATCGGCAAGGCGCTGCTGAAGCACCTGGCGCGCCTCGCGGTGCAGCGCGGCTGCGGCCGGTTCGAGTGGTCAGTGCTGGACTGGAACCGCTCGGCGCGCGACTTCTACGAAAGCCTTGGCGCAAAGCCGATGAGCGACTGGATCGTGCATCGCGTGAGCGGCGAGGCGCTGGCGAAGCTGGCAGGGGCGGATTGAGCTTGCTATGTTGATTGCATCGGCCGCTTACGCGGCGCTGTGGCGGTGAGCGATGATGTCAGGCAAAATACCCGCAGGCGTCGGACCCAAGTATCCGCAGATCCTGGTGTTGGTCGGTGCTACCGGCGATTTGTCGCGGCGCAAGCTCCTGCCCGGTCTGTTTCATCTGGTGACGGCGGGCTTCATTCCAGGCTGCCGCATCATCGGCGCCTCGCTGGATGACATCGACACGGCGGCGTTCCGCAGCCTGGCGCGCGATGCGTTGCGGGAGTTTTCCACACGCCCGGTGCCGGACACGGCCTGGGAGGCATTCGCCGCCAATCTGGAATATGTGCCCATTTCCGCAGGCGCCGCGTCCCTGCGCGCCGCGGTGGAGCGCGCTGAAAAAGCCTTCGGCACCGAAACGCGCCGCGTGCATTACTTGAGCGTTCCGCCCGCCGCCGCACTGTCGGCGGTGAAGCTTCTGTCCGATGCCGACCTCACGGAGAAGTCGCGCATCATCATGGAAAAGCCTTTCGGTACCGACCTTGCCAGCGCGGTGGAGCTAAACCGCCGCCTGCACGAGGTGTTCGACGAGCAGCAGATTTTCCGTATCGATCACTTTCTGGGCAAGGAGCCGGCGCAGAACATCCTGGCCTTCCGCTTCGCCAATGGGTTGTTCGAGCCGATCTGGAACCGAAACTTTATCGATCACGTCCAGATCGATGTGCCCGAAACCCTCGACCTCGGCACGCGCGCCGCTTTCTACCAGTCCGTCGGCGCCTACCGCGACATGGTGGTGACGCATCTGTTCCAGATCCTGGGCTTCGTCGCCATGGAAGCGCCCACCGCGCTCGAGCCCGGCCCGATCAGCGAGGAGAAGAACAAGGTGTTCCGCAGCATGCTGCCGATCAAGCCGGCGGACGTGGTGCGCGGGCAGTTCACCGGGTTTCGTTCGGAACCCCGTGTCGATCCCGAATCGGACACCGAGACCTTCATCGCCCTGAAGTGCTATATCGACAACTGGCGCTGGGCGCGCGTGCCGTTCTACCTGCGCACCGGCAAGCGCATGGCGGAGGGCCAGCGCATCATCTCCATCGCCTTCCGCGAACCGCCCAGGAGCATGTTCCCGGCGGATTCGGGGCTGGGTACACAGGGACCTGATCATCTGACTTTCGATCTGGCCGATGCCGCGAAGGTGTCGCTGTCGTTCTACGGCAAGCGCCCCGGTCCCGGCATGCGGCTGGACAAGCTGAGCCTGCAGTTCGCCATGCGCGACACCGGGCTGATCGGCGAGGTGCTGGAGGCGTACGAACGGCTGATCCTGGATGCGATGCGCGGTGATCACACCCTGTTCAACACCGCCGAGGGCATCGAGCGGCTGTGGGAGGTGTCCGCGCCGCTGCTCGAATCGCCGCCGCCCGTGCGCCCGTACGCGCCGGGCACCTGGGGACCGAACGCCATCCACCAGCTCATCGCGCCCAATGCCTGGCGGCTGCCGTTCGAGCGCAATTGGCGTAATCCGGATACGCAGGGAGGTTGAGGCGGCGGGCCTTTGGCCGGGGGCGCCTAGCCCGCTACCTCAGCGCACCGCGCCGAACACCTTCTTCAGCAGGCTGCTGGCCTGACCCAGCGGGTCCTTGCGGATGGCGTGTTCCTCATCCGCCATCATCAGGTACAGACCGTCCAGCGTCTTCTGCGTGACATAGGATTCGATCGAGGCATCGTCGGATTTGAGCAGCCCCAGTTCCACGCCCTTGTCGGCGATCTGGTTGTACTGCTGGGCGAGTTTCACCTTCTCGGTGGCACGCGTGACGATGGGCTTGAATTTCGCCTGGAGCGGGGTCGCGGTGACGCGCTTGAAGTACTGCGTGGCCGCGTCATCGCCGCCGGTGAGGATCTGCTTGGCGTCGGCCACGGTCATCTTCTTCAGCGCCTGCTTCAGCAGCACCTTGCTCTCGGGCACCGCGGCTTCGGCGGCGCGGTTCATGGACGTGATCAGCTGGTCGGCTTTGTCGCCCTGTCCCAGCATGCGCATCACCTTCTCGGCCTTGGCCAGCGCCGGCGGCAGCGGGATTTTCACCCTGGGGTTGTCGAGAAATCCTCCGATTACGCCCAGCCGCGTCACGGCCTGGTCGATGCCCTGATCGAGCGCTTTCTTCAAGCCTGCCGAGGCGTCGGCGTTGGTGAGCGAGCCGAGGTCGAGTCCAAAGGCCGTGCCGGCCAGCAGCACTCCGGCAGCGAATATCAGCGTCCTGTGCATGAGAGCGTTCATTTCCTCTCCTTGAATTTTAGTGTGAAACCTGCAGATGGCTGTCGACCGCGATGTTACTCCCAGCCGCCCGTGCGGCACGCGTCGAAATCTGCGCACGAATGGTCTCGGTGGGCACCTGCCCGGTCAATTGCAGCCGCTGCCCGTCGAACACCGCCTGGCCGTCGCTGATGCCGGATTCCACCACCGCGAGGAGCAGCGCGTCCGTGGACACCCACGGCGCCTCGATCACCTTGTCCGAAATTTCAATGCGGTCCAGCACATTGCCCGGACCATACTGCTGGCGCGCCCGCTCCAGTACACGATCACGCGCGCCCGCCTGCGGCAGCGCGCCGCGCAGGGTGACATGGCCGCCGGAGAAATCCACCACCAGCCGCGCCGGCAGCGTGCCCTGCGGTGTCGGCCGCCCGCAGCCCGATAGCACCAGGCAAGCGAACAGAAACACGCGAAAGATAGCGGGTTGGCGAAGCGTCATCGGGTTTGATGCCTTGGTCATTGCCGCGGAATGGAAAAGCGCAGGTTCTGGTAGCGCAGCAGCACGCCGTCGCGGGTGATGTGCTCCACGGTCGGCCCTTCCTGCAGGGTCGAACCTTCCTTGTACTTGCGGTTGTTGATGAACACGAAGCGGTCGGCGGGGCGGTTGGCGTACACGTGGATGTCCAGGTGCAACTCCGGGATGCCGTGGTTGCCGGTGAGGTTCAGTTCCTGCAGCGTGGGCACGATTTCGTTGGGATCCGGTGCAAGCTGCGCCTCCGGCGGCAGCGTCGCCCGGGTGTTGCGGATCGGCGGGGTCTGCGCCGGCGCTTGTGCGACCTGGACCTGTGCAGGGACCTGCGCCGCGGCATAGCCGGCGCCCTGCCTATTGGCGCTGCCCTGTTCCACCGGCACTTCGGGTGCGTATACGGGCGAATCCATGGGGCTGAATGGCGCAGCGTTGGCGGACGCCGTGCCGATAGTCGGGACCGCGCCGGCAGCTGCGTTCCCCGTCATCGAAGCGGTGGGCGGGCCGGCTACCGCGCCGGGCGCATAGTTGGGCGTCGCGCCGGCGGGCGCCGGGTATGCGGCAGTTACGGGCGCGGATGCACCGCCCGGCTGCATCGCCGTCGGTGCGAGTGGTGCGGCCACGGCGGGCGTAGCGGCCGGCCGAGACGAATCCGAACGCACCAGCACCACCAGCAGCACCACCAGGTTCACACCCAGCAGCAGGCCCAGCAGCACACCCCAGATCGGAAAGCGTTGTTTCGGCGCCGGCATCGGAACGTCCAGCAGGCCGGGAACGCTCTGGCGCTGGCGCTCGGATTCGGATTTTTTCAACGCATCGAGAATGAAAGACATGAGAACACCTCAGCTGCCGCGCTTCGGCGGGGGCAGCAGCAAGGGAGAACCGGGTTCGGCCAGCGTCGTGTCCAGCACCACCTGCGTGGTGAGACCCGCGATGCCATCCGCCGTCAGGCGATGCTCGCGCTGGAAATTCTGCACTGCGATGACCAGGGCCTGATCGTACACATCCGGTGGCTCGGTGCTGCTGGTGTCGCCGCGCACCGCGGCCAGGCTCCGTCGCAACCACTGCACCTGTTCACCGCGCATGCCGGCCGATAGTTCGCGCGGTTTGCCACTCTTGGGCTTCCACACCAGCGTGTATCCGCCCATCCAGTAGCGCGAGATGTCCGCCAGCGCCACGCGTCGTCCCTTCTCGCCCAGCGCCAGTGTGGCGTAGTCATCGTCCAATCCCGTCAGCACGACGCGGGCGATGCCGCCGTGATCATCGCTCAATTCCAGGATGGCCGGACGGTTCAGCGCGCGCAATTGACCCCAGGAGCCACGATCCGACAGGCAGGCCAGGCCATCCGCAGCCGCCTGCGCGCAAGGATTTTTATCCGAGGTCAGCACCTTGCCCCACAGCGCCAGCAGCCGCCGGTAGGCAGCCGGCGCGGCTGTTTCGGCGGCGTTCTCGGACAGCAATTGGGTCATGCTCGCCACCGGCGGCCCGCGCGAAATCACGCCCGCGCTGCTGCTGGCGGGCGTCGGCGACACTGCGGAGGTCGGAGAGGTCGTAGATGAAGCGGGCACGGCGGCCGGATCGGCCACCGCGGGCGTGGCGACGCCCGGCGCATCGCCGTGCACGGTGGCGGCGCTGGGCGCGGCGATCTTGCCGACCAAGCTGCCGGCGGGCGCGGTGCCGGCAGCCGCCTCGCGTCCGCCCCCGTGGCGCAGCAGGAAAAAGCCGCCGACTAGGAGCAGCAGCAGCGCGGCTGCGCCGCCGCTCCACAGCATCCAGGCCGGCATGAAGTGCCGGCCATACACCTCACCGGCGGCGCGGCGCACCAGCGCGGTGTTGATGCGCCGTGTCTCGGTGGTGAAGGCGCCCAGCAACGCGCGATCGCAGGTCACGTTGATGACCCGCGGGATGCCGCCGGAAATGCGATACACCTCCTCCAGTGCGCCGGGCGTGAAAATCTCCCCCGTGGCGCCGGCCACGCGCAGCCGGTGGCGCACGTAGCCCTTGGTTTCCTCGCGCGTGAGCGGATGCAGGTGATAACGCCCGGTGATGCGTTGCGCCAGCTGGCGCAGATCGTTGCGAGCCAGCAGCTCGCGCAATTCGGGCTGGCCGATAAGAATGATCTGCAGCAGCTTCTGGGTAGCGGTTTCCAGGTTGGTGAGCAGCCGCACCTGCTCCAGCACGTCGGCCTCCAGGTTCTGCGCCTCGTCGACGATGACGATGACGCGGCGGCCGCTGGCATGGGTGGCCAGCAGCCGGCGGTTGAGCGCATCGATCATCTCCTTCACGCTGCCGCGCTCGCTCTCCTTCAGCAGTATGCCCAATTCCTCGCAAATGGTGAGCAGGAACTCGGCGGGCGAGACGCGCGGGTTCAGGATCACGGCCACGTCGGCGTGATGCGGCACGCGCGACAGCAGGGTGCGCACCACCGTGGTCTTGCCGGTGCCGACCTCGCCGGTGAGCTGGATGAATCCGCCGGACTCGTTGATGCCGTACAGCAGGTGCGCCAGCGCCTCGGCATGGCGCTCGCTCAAGTAGAGATAGCGCGGGTCCGGGGTGATGGCAAAAGGCTTTTCGCTGAGTCCGAAAAAGCTCGTGTACATGTATGAGGGATGATATCAAGCCCCGCCGCGGCGGGTCCGGGCCTCGCTCCGCGCCGGCAGCAGGCCGCCGCGCATGATGCCCTGGCTGCCGAATCGCTGGCGAATGGCATCGATGGCTGCGTCCTGGCGCGAGGTTTGGACGCTGCCGGCGCCGAACAGTTCACCCTGCGCCGTCGGCGCCAGCTGGCTCACCCCCACGCCCAGAAGCCGCACCGGCCAATCCGGGTATTCATCGCGCCAGGCTGCCAGGAGCCGCCGTGCCATCTCGATGATGAGCGCGGTATCGGTGGTGGGCGGTTCGAAGCTGTGGCGCCGTGTATGGGTGGTGAAATCGGCACGGCGCACCTTGACCACGACCACACGGGCGGTGAGCTGCGCGGCGCGCAGCCTCGACGCCGTCTTGTCGGCGAGTCGCGTGAGATGCGTGTTGAGTTCGGCCGGCGAGTGCAGGTCGATGTCGAAGGTTTCCTCCGAGCTGATCGATTTCTCGTCCCGATCCGCCACCACCGGCCGCGCGTCGATGCCACAGGCGCGCGCGCGGACAAGCGTTGCCTCCTTGCCGAACAGGCGCCGCAGCGTATCGTCCGCGGCCGCGCGCAGATCGCCGAAGGTGTGGATGCCCGCGCTCTGCACCCGCGGCAGGGTTTTCGGCCCGATGCCGCCCAGGCGCCCGATGGGCAGCGGGTCGAGTACGGCGCGCAGGTTGTCGGCGTCGATGCGGCAAAAGCCATCCGGCTTGTTGAGGTCCGAGGCGATCTTCGCCAGCAGCTTGTTGGGCGCGAGGCCCACCGAGGCGGTGAGGCCGGTGCGCGCCACGATCTGGCTCTTGATGCGGCGGGCGATGTTCTCGGCCGGACCCAGCAGACGCTGGCTGGCGGTTACGTCCAGAAAGGCCTCGTCCAGTGACAACCCCTCCACCTCGGGCGTGAACTCATGAAAAATGCCGAACACCTGGCGTGAGACTTGCGCGTAGCGCGCCATGCGCGGCCGGATGCACACCGCCTGCGGACAGCGCCGCAGCGCATCGCGCATGGGCATGGCCGAGCGCACGCCGTACTTGCGCACCTCGTAGCTGGCGGCCGCCACCACGCCGCGATTGCCGGTCCCGCCGACTATCACCGGCTTGCCGGCCAGGCGCGGATCGTCGCGTACTTCCACGGACGCGTAGAACGCGTCCATGTCCACGTGCAGGATGGCGCGCGCCGTCACTTCACGATGATGGAGATCGGTTTCGAGGCGATGACCGGCTTGAACGGCACGTGCGCGGCATCGGCGAACAGCAGCTGCAGCGAGTGTTTGCCCGGCGCCAGCGTCAGCGTGGTCTCGGTCTGGCCCTTGCCGAAATGCAGGATCTTGTCGGTGGTGGGGAGCGACGCATCCAGCTTAACCTCTGCCAGCGGTGTGTCGATCAGCAGATGATGATGGCCGGTGTTGTCGAATTTCACGCCCGCCGGCGCGATGCCGGCGCCCTTCAGGCCGAAGCGCACGGTGATGGGGTTGGACAAGGTAGCGCCGTTGTGCGGTGTGATGATGTACACCTCGGCCTGCATCGGCGCGCCGGCGGCCGGCGCGATCGAGGCGGGCGCAGCGGCGGGAGTCGTCGTCGGTGCCGCTGCGGGGGTCGGGGCGGGCGTCTGCGCCGTTGCGGCGGCACCGAGGGCGAGCGAGGCGATCAGGAAGCACAGGGAACGGTTCATGGCCATTTCTCCTCTTGCGGCGAAAGCCGCAGTCTACAACTGCCAGGCCGCGTACAGCAGTACCGCGCTCATGGTGAGCAGGAGCATGGTGACGTAAACCAGCAGCAGCGCCAGTGCCTTGAAAAAGGTAGCGCCGAGCCCGCGGCGGAAGACGCGCCGCAACGCCAGCAGCACGTACCAGGGAATGCCCAGCAGCAGTGCTGCGCTCAGCACGCGGGTGCCCGCCGCAAGCGCCGGCCAAGCGTCGCCGGCATCGCTGGCCAGCCCCTCCAGGGTGAACACCAGGAAAGCGAAGGCATGCACATGCAGAAAGAACAGCAGATGCACGGCGTAGTGCGACCGCGGCCGCCAGTACAGCAGCATGTTGAAAAAGGCGATCAGCGGCAGAAACACGAACATCGCCTTGGGCAGGAGGTTGAACACATCGTGCAGAAAGCTCGCGCCGTGATCCTTGACGATACCTTCGCAGGCGCGTTTCAAATGCGCCTGCACCGCGGGACCCAGGTCGGTTTGCAGGTCGTGGCAGACTTCCTCGGGCGATTTCTGGTTCAGTTTGACGCCAGGCGAGCCGCTCTGCATCTCAGGCTGGTAAAGCCTGACGTGATGGGCCGTGCCGAACGAGGCGACCACGAAGAACAGCACGCTCGTTACCAGATATAGCCGGAAGGGCGGCAGGTAAGCCACACGCCGCCCGGCGATGTACTCGGTGGTGAGCTTGCCCGGCGCGAACACCAGGTATTTCAGCGTCAGCCACAGGCGCGAGTCCGAGTGGGTGATGCCTTCCAGCGCTTCGTGCAGCAGTTCCTGCGTGCTGGGTACGTGCACATCGCCCTGCTGGCCGCAGTCGGTGCAGAAGGCACCGCTCAGCGGCGCGCCGCAGTTCTTGCAATACGGCACTTCGTTCGGGGCCAAGGCCGCATCGCCCGGGCCTCGCGCGCCGCTCAAGCCTGCACCCCCAGCTCGTGCGGCGCAAAGTCATCCACCTGCACCAGCCGCATGACCTGCGCGTCGTAGTCGCGCAGGAACTGCGCCTCCTCCGCGCTGATAATGCCGGCCGCCTGGGCTTGCCCGATCTGCCCTGGAAAGTCCAACGCCGTGATGCGTCCGGTCTTCACGCCCTCCGTGCGGATGCGTCTTTCCAGGGGCTCGGCCTGCGCGGTCAGTTGCAGCGCCTGCTGCAGCAGTCCCAGCGGATTGGCGGCATCGGGCGCCTTGTAGATCGGGTCGGTGAGCCGCTCGCGCGGCTCGCCCGGCGTCATGATCAGCTCCACCACATCGCGGCCCAGCCGGTCGCTGGGCGCGAAGTAGGTCAGGCCGCGCGGGAAAATCAGCAGGCGCATCAGCGCCGCGATCGACCGGTTGGGGAAATTGCGCAGGAAGGAATGCAGCTGCTCCTGCGCCTGGTAGATCAGGCTCCGGCAGGCCCATTCCACCAGCGGCAGGTCCGTCCGTGGCGCGCCCTGGTCCTCGTGATGCTTGAGCACCATCGAGGCCAGATACATGGAGGACAGCACATCGCCCAGTCGCGCCGACAGCGATTCCTTCTTCTTCAAGTAGCCGCCGAGCGTGAGCATGGCCACGTCGGCGGCGAAGGCGAAGCAGGCGCTGTAGCGGTTGATGTGCTGGAAGTAACGCTTGGTCGGGCCGTGCACCGGCACACCGGAGAAGCGCGCGAAGGTCATGGCGCACCACCAGGAGCGCGCCGCGTTCGACAGCGTGAAGCCGATGTGGCCGAACAGCGCACGGTCGAACTCGCGCACGCCGCGTTTGCGATCCGGATCGCGCGCCGCGTTCATCTCCTTGAGCACGAACGGATGGCAGCGCACCGCGCCCTGGCCGAAAATCATCAGGCTGCGGGTGAGGATGTTGGCGCCCTCCACCGTGATCGCCACCGGGATCGCTTGATAGCCGCGGGCCAGGTAGTTGTTCGGGCCCAGGCAAATGGCCTTGCCGCCGTGCACGTCCATGGCATCGTTGGCGACCATGCGGCCCATCTCGGTGACGTGGTACTTGAGCATGGCGGAGGGCACCGAGGGCTTTTCGCCGCCGTCGATGGCCCCGGCAGTGACCGAGCGCGCGGCGTCCATGATGTAAGTGCGGCCCGCCATGCGCGCCAGCACCTGCTCCACGCCTTCGAACCGGCCCACCGGCGCGTTGAACTGACGCCGGATGCGCGCATAGGCGCCGGAGGAATACACCGCCGCCTTGGCGCCGCCGGTGGCATTGGAAGGAAGCGATATGCAGCGGCCCACCGAGAGCTGCTCCACCAGCATGCGCCAGCCCTGCCCCGCCATCTTGAAGCCGCCGATGATGCTGTCCAGCGGCACGAACACATCGCTGCCGACGATGGGTCCGTTCTGGAACGGGATGTTGATGGGAAAGTGCCGCCGTCCGATGGTGAGGCCCGGCGTGTCGCGCGGAATCAGCGCGCAGGTGATGCCCAGGTCTTCGCGCTCACTCATCAAGTGCTCGGGATCGAACAGTCGGAAGGCGAGACCGATGACCGTGGCGATGGGCGCCAGCGTGATGTAGCGCTTGGAGAAGTTCAGGCGAATGCCGGTGACCTCACGCCCCTGCCAGCTCCCCTTGCAGATGATGCCGGTGTCCGGAATGGAAGCGGCATCCGAACCCGCGCGCGGTCCGGTGAGCGCAAAGCAGGGCACTTCCTCGCCGCGCGCCAGGCGCGGCAGGTAGTGGTTCTTTTGTTCCTCGGTGCCATAGTGCAGCAGCAGCTCTGCCGGCCCCAGCGAGTTGGGCACGGCGATGGTGGAGGAGGCGGTGGTGCAGCGCGAGGCGATCTTCACCAGCACCGAGGAGTGCGCGTAGGCTGAGAATTCCAGACCGCCGTAACGCTTGGGAATGATCATGGCGAAGAAGCCCTGCGACTTGAGGTAGTCCCATACCTCGGGCGGCAGATCGCCGCGCTTGTGGGTGATGTCCCAGTCGTCGAGCATCTGACATAGCGTTTCGCACGGGCCGTCGAGGAAGGCGCGTTCCTCGGCGCTCAAGGTGGGCGGCTTGGCGCGCATCAGCTTGGGCCAGTCGGGCCCGCCAGTGAACAGCTCACCGTCCCACCACACCGTGCCCGCTTCGAGCGCCTCGCGCTCGGTGGCCGACATGGAGGGCAGGAGCTGGACGTACTGCTTCATGAACGGCCGGGTGACGAGCGCGATCCGCAGTGGCGTGATGGTGAGCAGGATCAGCAGCCCAAGCGGAGCGCTGAACAGCAGCGTCAGCCACGAAGGGCTCGCTACCAGCAGCACGTAGGCAGCGAAGCACAGCACCATGCAGGCGGTGAACAGCCACAGCGGCGCGCGCTTGTACAGCAGCGCGACGACCAGCGCCAGGAACGACAGGAACGCGACCACGGAGGCCGCCACGGTCGTGAGTGACACGATAAACCCCCCCTGCTTAAGCATCCGCTCCGCGCGCTGGAAACCTGCGCGCGCGCGCCGGGCCGCCGCCCGCCGCTCAGATCAACTCTTTGACGCCATCACGCTCTTCGCGCAACTCCTGGTGCGAGGCATCCATCTTGCCCCGGCTGAATTCGTCGATGGGCAGGTTCTTGACGATGCTGTATGCGCCGTTCTTGCACGTCACCGGGTAGGAATAGATGACGCCCTCGGCAATGCCGTAGCTGCCATCCGACGGCACTGCCATGCTCACCCAGTCGCCCTCGGCCGTACCCAGCATCCAGGTGTGGATGTGGTCGATGGCGGCGGAGGCAGCGGAGGCGGCCGAAGAGGCGCCGCGCGCCTTGATGACCGCGGCGCCGCGCTGCTGCACGGCCGGAATGAAAGTGTCGCGGTACCAGGTGGTGTCGATCATGCCCGTAGCCGGCTTGCCGCCAATGGTGGTCTGGCTGATGTCCGGATACTGCGTGGAGGAGTGGTTGCCCCAGATAGTCATCCTGCGCACGGCGCTCACGCCGTTGCCGGTCTTCGCGGCCAGCTGCGCAATGGCGCGGTTGTGGTCGAGCCGGGTCATGGCGGTGAAATGCGCCGGGTTGAGCGAGGGCGCGTTGCGCTGCGCGATGAGCGCGTTGGTGTTGGCAGGGTTCCCCACCACCAGCACGCGCACGTCACGGCTGGCCACCGCATCCAGCGCCTTGCCCTGGGCGGAGAAGATCTGCGCATTGGCCAACAGCAGATCCTTGCGCTCCATGCCGGGCCCACGCGGACGCGCGCCCACCAGCATGGCGAAGTTGCAGTCCTTGAAGGCCACCTTCGGATCATCGGCCGCGCTGACGCTGTTGAGCGTAGGGAAGGCGCAGTCGTTCAGTTCCATCACCACGCCCTGCACCGCGCCGATGGCGGCGGGAATCTCCAGCAGGCGCAGGTTGACGGGCTGGTCGGCTCCCAACATCTGGCCCGAGGCGACGCGAAAGGCGAGCGCGTAGCCGATGTTGCCGGCGGCGCCGGTGATGGTGACGGTGACTGGCTTTTTCAAAGGAGGCTCCTGGAGGCGAAATGGCTGCTGCAAGTAGCCATCAATGGTAGCCGAAAGCGCGCGTTCGAGGGGGCGCCGGGATGCGGCGGCGCGCATGGAACTGCGGTCAGCGCCAGTCCGGGTATACCTGATGAAACGCCCGCCGCTCGGCTGTAGCCTCTGCGTCGCGGCCGTCGCGCTCGAGTTGTTCGATGTGTGCCTGCCACTCGCGTGGGTCGCGGCGGATGACTTGCACCGGCACGGGCGGCAGCGCGGGCGCGACCGGTCGATGCGAGCCGGGCGGATCGGTGCTGTACAAGCGCCGGGAGGGAATCAGCGGCGCCACGTACGGACTGCTCTCGCGCGCGCCTTCGGTGGAAGAAGCGGCTGCCGGCGCGGCGTAATGAAGCTGGGCTCGATCCTCGTGCGTGGCCACCGCGCGCATCAGGCGCACCGGCGCCTCGCCCCCGCGCTGCGCCGGGCGAATGGCGATGGCCATCAGCAGCGCGGCCGACAGCAGCACGCTCGCGGCCAGCGTGAACGGCGCGAACCAGCTGGGGCGCGTGCTCACCGGCTTGCCGATGTCCCGCATGGCATTGCGCGCCGGCGGCAGCACCGCGCGCGCGTGCCGAGCGATATTCTCATCCAGCTCGGGCGGCGGCTGCGGCGCGCCGAGCTGCCGGTAGGCGCGCGACACTCGCGATGCGAGGCGCAGCTCGCGCGCGAACGCTTTGTCGTCCTGCCCGCTCATCACACCGCCTGCGCCACGCGCTCGGTGCTCTCGTCCAGGGATTTGCGCAGTTTACCGATGGCGTAGCGCAGCCGGCTTTTCGCCGTTTCCACGCCCACCTGCGTGATGCGCGCGATCTGCGCCACGTCGAGCCCGGTTTCCTCATGCAGCAGAAAGGTTTCGCGTTGCTCCACGGGCAGCTGGTATAGCGCGCGCTCGAAACGGGCGCGACGTTGATCGTACTCGGCGATGCGATCGGGTCGTTCGTATTCGGGTGCGAAGGCCGCGCTCACCGCATCGTGGCCCTCGGCCAGCGCATCCACCGGCGTTGCGCGCAGGCGGCGGTGATGATCGACCGCGCAGTTGTGCGCGATGTGGAACAGGAAGGTGGCGAACTTCGCGCGCGGCGCGTAACGCAGGCGATTGGCGATGACGCGCATCCACACTTCCTGGAACAAGTCCGTCGCGGTGGCGGCGCTGCGCACGTGACGCAGCAGGTAGCGGTACAGCGGGCCCTTGTGACGCGCGTACAGGGCGTCGAACGCGGCCGCCTCGCCGGCCTGGTAGCGAAGCATCAACTCGGCATCCTCGTCCAACGCCTCCATGGAATGCAGCATACGTGCGGGTTCCACCGGGTAGCTACCCAATTGCGGGAAGGTCAGCGAGGCCGAAAGACGCATAGGAGGTGCCTTTGGGTTGCCAAACGACCAGAAAAATCAGTGTCTTATGGCTACAAACGGGCCGTCGGGCCGGGTGGGTTAAAAATTCAAAAAAATTATGACCTGGTGCTTGCTTGTTCTCGTGTTGTATATTACTATATCAGTAAGTCACCAATACACTGTTGGTGGCATCCACCAAGGAGAAATAGTCATGACTACCGAACTCAGCCTCAAGCTCAAAGCCCTCACCCTGGCCCTGATGATCAACGTGTTGATCCTGGGCGGCACTGCCGTGCTGTTCGACGGCCACATGCACGGCGCCTCCACCTCGCTGATGGCGCATACCCACAATGATGGCGCGGCCCATGCCGCTCGCGCCACGCTGGCGGTGTTTCGGCCATAACGGGCGCGCGGACCGGCACAAGCGTTCTGGTAGATTAGTGTGCTAATCGCCCACGACACGCACGGGACAGCGGGACTCGCAAACATGGAACCGAACTGGAATGACAACCAACCGATTTATCGCCAGCTGCGCGATCGAATGGTGGCGCTCATTCTGGAAGGCGCACTGAAGGAGGGCGATGCCCTGCCTTCGGTGCGCAACGTGGCCGCGGATTACCGGCTGAATCCGCTCACCGTGCTCAAGGGCTACCAGCAACTTGTGGACGAGGGCCTGGTGGAGAAGCGCCGCGGTCTCGGTATGTTCGTGAGCGATGGCGCGCGCCGGCAGTTGTTGTCGGGCGAGCGCGAGCGGTTCCTGAACGAGGAGTGGCCGCATGTGCTGGCCGTCATCAACCGACTCGGGTTCACCGCCGAGGAGCTGTTCGCGCAGGAACCAGCGGCTACCCATCCACCCTCGCCGCCGCGCAATTCCGAGTCCTGAGCAGGCTACTCGTGATGAGAGGAATTCTATGTTGAATCACTCCGAAGCTCGGTTTCCCGTTGTCGCCGCGTGGCAGATCAACGCCATGCGACTGCTGTTCCTGCTGATGGCGCTGGTGATGGGGAGCGTGGTCTGGAGCCAGTTGCTGTTCGAATCGGCGGACTGGCCGGTCGCGCGCGGCTTGGCCAAATCCATGCTGGCGGCCCTGGCCTTGCTCAGCCTGCTCGGCGTCCGGTATCCGCTGCAGATGCTGCCGCTGATGATCTATGAACTGACCTGGAAGACGATCTGGCTGCTTCTGATCGCGCTGCCCGCCTGGGTATCTGGCAAATGGAACGCCGACATCGAGTCGCTGTTCACCGATTGCATCGGGATCGTAGTCGCCTATTTCATCGTGCCGTGGCGCTACGTTTGGGCACGCTATGCGATGCAGCCGATGGAGCCATTGGTTCGCAGGCCGGCGGAGCGCTGAATGCTGCGCCCTACCTATCGCCCATGGGCCGCGCCACGCATGCAAATGAGAACTTTATGAGCAATCTGATCTCCGCCACGGGGCTCGCCAAGACCTACGGCAAGTTCACCGCTCTGGACCACGTGGATTTCCAGATCGAGCCCGGCCGCATCGTTGGCCTCATCGGCCCCAACGGCGCCGGCAAGACCACCGCGCTGCGCGCCGTGCTCGGATTGACTCCCTACACCGGCGAGCTGCGCGTGTTCGACCGCGATCCCTTCAAGGAGCGCGCGCGCATCATGCAGGACACCTGCTTTATTGCAGATGTCTCGGTGCTGCCCGGGTGGCTTAAGGTCTCGCAGAGCCTGGACTTCGTCGGCGGCGTACATCCGAAATTCCGCCGCGAGCGCGCCATGAGCCTGTTGTCCAAGACGCAGATCAAGCCGGAGTCGCGCATTCGCGAGTTGTCCAAGGGTATGAAGACCCAGGTGCACCTGGCACTGGCCATGGCCATCGACGCCAGGCTCCTGGTGCTGGACGAGCCCACGCTGGGGCTTGACCTGCTGGCGCGCCGCGCCTTCTACGATGCGCTGGTGAATGACTACATGGACGAGACCCGCACCATCCTCATCACCACGCACCAGGTGGAGGAGGTGGAGAACCTGCTGACCCACGTGATGTTCATCGAGCGCGGCCGCATCGTCATGGACACGCCGGTGGAGCAGATCGCCCAGCGTTACGTGGCCATCGCCGTGAATCCGGAGCGCATCGAGGCCGCCAAGGCAGCGGGTCCGTTCTATGTACGCCCGCTGATGGGCAAGACCTTCATGTACTTCGACCGGCCGGCCGATCCTGCGCTGCGGGAGCTGGGTGAGCCGCACACGCCCACCATCGCCGATCTGTTCGTCGCCAAGCTGTCGCAAGGTGCCGCATGAATACCTACCTCTGGCTGTTCCGGCGCGAGGTCTGGGAAAACCGCGCCATCTGGCTGCTGCCGGCCATCGTCGGCGGCCTGTTGCTGATCGTCGCGTTGTTCGGCCACATCCAGGTGGACGAGTGGCCGCGCCAATTGTCGGACCAGCAGCTGCGGGTGCTGGGACCGATGGTGGCGGGGGGCATCGGCACGGCGATGTTCCTGATCATGAGCGTCTACACCTCGTGGTATCTGCTCGATTGCCTGTACGCCGACCGCAAGGATCGAAGCGTGCTGTTCTGGAAGTCCCTGCCGGTCACCGACACGCAGACCGTGCTGTCGAAACTGGCGATGGCGCTGCTGGTGATTCCGCTGGTGTATTTCGTGATCGCCGACATCACCGCGCTGGCGGTGTCCTTCGTGCTGTCGGTGCGCGGCGGCTCGCCGTTCGCGCAGGCGTTGTGGCATCCCCTCGACTGGCTGCAACTGCAGGTGATGGCCGTGTACGCCATTCTCACCGCCGCCCTTTGGTTCCTGCCGTTCAGCGCCTGGCTCCTGTTCGTATCGTCCTGGGCGCGGCGCTCGGTGATGCTGTGGGCATTGCTGATCCCGGTCGCCGGTTGCTTTATCGAGAGCAGGCTCCTGGGCACCAGCCTGCTGCGGGATGTGCTGCTCGCGCACCTGCTCGGCTATGGCAAGAGCGCGTTTCACGACGAGTCGCACTTCACCCACCACGCCATGATCGGCAACGGTCATCTCAATACTCCGGACGCCCTGTCCGAATTCGTCAACCTAGGTGGCTTCTTGAGCAGCGGGGAAATGTGGGCAGGGGTCGTGGTCGGCGCGGCACTGGTCGGAGCGACCATCTACATGCGGCACCGTTTCACGGAAATCTGAGCGCGAACTCCTATATAAAGGCCCGATGCGCAACGCTCGGGTTCATTGGATGCCGCCGGTCGCGCGCGTGCGCAAGCTCGTGCTGGCGTTCGCGGGCGCACTGGTGTGTGCGTTTGCCGCCGCTCCCGCGGCGCGGGCCGGCGATTGGCTGGCGGTGAAAAACGAAAACCCCTTGCTGCGGGGTCTGTACCTGCCCATGCCGGTAGTGTCGCGTCTGGGGGATCCGGCGGCGGCCGCGGCGGCCCTTGGCATCGCCAATACGACCAACATCCAGGCGCACGGCAGTGAGCGCCTGCTGATGGATGGCGAGGCCGCCGTCTTGCACCTGTCCTATGACACGCGCGTGGCGGAGCGCTGGCGCATGCGGCTATCGCTGCCGCTGGTCGAGGATTCGGCCGGCCGGCTGGACTCGATCATCGACCGCTGGCATGGCTGGTTCAGCCTGCCGCGCGGCTCGCGCCGGTTCCGACCGTGCAATCAACTCGATTACGACTATCAAGGCGTGAGCCGCCTGAGTCTGACCCGCGCCCACACGGGCATCGGCGATGCGGCGGTGGAAGCCGGCTGGTACGCCGTCGAGGATGCGCGGCGTGAACTCGCCTTCTGGGGCGGTTTGGAAGCGCCCACCGGCAGCGCCCGCGAACTCACGGGCGATGACGCCTGGGACGCGAGCCTGTGGGTGCACGCTGGCTGGTATCGCGCGCGCTGGCGCTTCGGCGCGGAAGCGGGCGTGCTGCAAGCCTTCGGCGATGAGCTGTTCGGCGGCAAGGCGCGCCGCACCGCCGCGTTCGGCCGGGCCATGGCCGGCCGGACGCTGGGGTCGGACTGGCTGTTGCAGGTACAACTGGAGGCGCAGTCGGCGCGCATCCATGACACGGGATTGCGATTCCTGGGTCCCTCGCTTCTGGGCAGCGCCGGGTTGATGCGGCGCATCGGCCGGCGCTGGGAGATACAAGGCGGATTCGCGGAGGACCTGGCGGCCAATACCGCGCCGGATTTCACCCTGTTCCTGGGGGTTCGCCGGCTGGCCGGTCTACCCTGATCCGGCGCGCCATTGACCGGCTGCACGCGCATTGGCACTGTAGTCGAACCAAAAGCGAGGGTCTGCCATGAGCGAGCCGCATTCCGACGAACCGCGATTGCAATCGGCCCTGGACACGATCAACAGCCTCCTCACCACCGGCGAGACGGTGGAAGCCTGGGCCACGCAGCGGCGTATTTTCGCGCTCAAGCATCGACGCGTCGTGCTGGTGGCCACCACCGGCCGCTTCATCGCCCTGACCCGCAAGCTCATCGGCGGCTACGACAGCGCCGACATCCGCTGGCAGGACCTGAAAGAGACACGCATCCGCGCCGGCATTTTCGGCGCCGATCTCACCGTGGTGGCGCAGTCCAGCTCCGACCTCAACATCAGCTCCGAAGTCAACCGCGTGTGGACCTACACCGGCCTGCGCAAGGATCAGGCGCAAAGCCTGTACCGCATCTGCCAGCAGCACGACCAGGCATGGCGCGAGAAGCGGCGCGTGCGAGAGCTGGAGGAACTGCGCGCCAAGTCCGGCGGCGTGCAATTCGCACCGCAGGCGTTCGCGGGTGTCGGCTCCGGTGCAGGCGCGAGCGCCGCCGACGCTGCCGCAGGCGAGTCCGAGACCACCCGCCGGCTGCGCCAGGCGCGCGAGATGCTGGAAGCCAAGCTCATCTCCGATTCCGAATACGAAACCATCAAGGCGCGGATTCTTTCCGGATTGTAGTGAGCAAGTCGGCCATCCCTGGCCGGCCTACCCCAGGAGATTGGCGAAGTAGCTGTGCTGCAACCGGTTGATCGGGTCGGTGCGCTTGCGTAGCGAGCGGAACAGCTTCAGGCGCTCACCGAAGGCCTTGGCGACGTGCTGGGGTTGGAGCGCGCGCGTCTGGTTGAAAGTGGGTGTGCCCCCCAGTGAGGATGCGAATTCGTTGAAGTCGATGAGGAAATCGTCCCAGCCCTTCTCGCCGCTGGAAGACGGCTCGATGGTGAAGGCGGAACCGTCGTAGCTCAGCGAGAACAGCGAGCCGCGGTCGCGGTGCAACCGCGAGGAGTTGTGTACCAGGTGGCTGCGGTAGCGGTGCCGCTTGTGGTAGGCGGCGCAGAAGGCGAAGTACTGCGCCAGGATCTTCGGGAAATTGGCCTCGGGGAACGACCACAGGCTGTAGGTGTGGCGCGCCTTCCAGGCTTCGCGCGGCAGCTCGCGCATCCACTCGTGCGCGTACATCGCCACGCCGCGCGCCGCGCGATCCAGCGTGGCCTGTGCGGCACGCTGTACGCCGGACAGCACCAGGTGCGAAAGGCCTGGCACCGCCAGCACGCCGCCCACCGACGAGCCGAAGGCCGGCAGCACGTTCTTCATCACCGAATTGCGGATCTGCCACAGCCCCGAGCGGCTGGTGCTGGCCTCCTCGTCGAGGATGCGCCGCTCCACTGTCACACGGTCGCTGAACGGGAAGATCTGCAACCGGATGGCGCCGGGTGCGCTGACGATGGATTCGAAGCGCGCATTGAATTCCTTGAGCGAATGGCTCTGATAATCGATCTTTACCGGCACCATGTCGCGCACTTTCAGGACCACTTCATGCACCACGCCGAGCAGGCCAAAGCTGGAGCGCAACACGCGCATCATGTCCGGCTCCTGCTCGCTGACCGTCATGGCGCGGCCCTGCGGCGTCACCAGCTTGATGGCCGCCACGCAGGAGGACATGTGCGCCATGTTCTCGGCGAACGAGGGCTGCGGAAGCGTGGCGGTGGCGACCGCGCCCAGCGAGATGTTGGCTATCTCCGGCGTGAGCGGCAGCTCCAGGCCGCGTTCGGCCAGGATGCGCACCAGTTCGCCGATGTGCACGCCGGCCTGCGCACGCACCAGATTGCCTTCGATCTCGATGATCTTGCTCAGCGGCTGGGTGTCCAGCGTCGTGCCGCCATCGCCGCCGACGCAGCGCGCCTGCGAATAATCGGCGCCGAGCGGGCGGATGGGGCTGGGATAGGCCTTGGTGTTCTGCAGGATGGCGGGAATGTCCTCGGCGCGCTTGGGCCGCAGGATCATGCGCGGCCGGCGGAATACCCCCGATGCATCCACCCGCGGTGAACGGTCGACCTTCGATACCATGTGCTTCCCCCGG
>JAFEGC010000500.1 GCA_018240265.1 Pseudomonadota bacterium
CCGGAAAACGGATCGCCGGACCAGCGCGTGGCCGCCAAGGCCTTGGAAATCGCCGACACCTTGCCCAGCGGCTGTCCGGTGGCTGAATACTGACCGTCCTGATGCCAATCCCAGTACAGGGAGGCTTGATCGGACGGGTCGAAATCGCCCTTTTCCAGCAGGCTTTGTGCCAGACACAGCATCAGGGCCGTATCGTCCGTCCAGGCGCCCTGCGGCAAATTCATCGGCCCGCCGCCCTTGAGACCGGTGAGTGCCTGGAATTGCCCCATTTTTTTGCCGCGCACCACCGAGCCGAGCGCATCCCCGCAGGCCGCGCCGAAAATCGCTCCCAGGTAGCTGGATTCGCTTTGAGGTGTGTGGACCCGCTGGCGCCGCCGGCCCGGTGACTTCACCGCCCGGTCCGGCGAATCGGTCCAGGCCAGCACGAACTGCTCCTGGTGAAATTCGGGCACCCGCGGCCAGGTCTGCGAGCGGGCATTGGCCTGCCATAGCCGGTTCAACCGCCTCATCGCCAGCGGGCCGGTGAGACCTTGGCGCCGTAACCAGCAGCCGGTGACGGTGTTGGTGCGGCCGATGCCGGCGTGGCAATGCACGTACACGACATGACCCTCGCCGATGGCGCGCTCCAGATCATCGAGGATGCCGCGCATGACATCGTGGGAGTCAGGTAGGCCGTGATCCTCGATGGGACGGCGCACGTGCACCAACCGCGGTGTCTCCTGCCCGCTCGGCGCCCGGTCGCGGCGCAGCTGCGGCAGCAGCTCATCATAGGAGGGAAGTTCACCGGGCTCGGTCAAGTTCAAGAAATAGCTGACGCCGGCCTCGACCAGGGCTTCGAGGCGCTCACGCGTTTCGGCGGCGTCCATCACGCCCGGGTACTCTCCGGCCAGGAGCTTCCCCGGTTCGATCCAAAAACTGTTGGGGAACGGCGTGGGAGGAAAGAGTTCGCGCGCGAACATGCTCATCAGACCGGCGAATCCATGTCGTCCTCCCAGTCGGGCAGGCCTGCCTGTGCCATCTCGCGCGGCGAGCGCCGCGTCTCGAGTCCCGCGAAATCGAACAGCGCCGGGTCCAGCAGATGCGAGGCCGACACATGGCGCAGCGAGGAGAAAATCGACTCGACGCGGCCGGGGTGCTGCTGGCGCCACTGCTCGAGCATGGCCTTCACCGCCAGGCGCTGGGAATTGGGTTGCGAGCCGCACAGCGTGCAGGGAATGATGGGAAAACCGCGTGCGCCGGCGTAGCGTGCGATCAGCGCTTCGGGAATGTATGCCAGCGGCCGGATCACCACGTGACGCCGGTCCTCCGACAGGAGCTTGGGCGGCATGGTTTTCATGCGGCCGGCGAAGAACAGATTGAGGAACAGTGTTTCGATGATGTCGTCGCGGTGATGGCCCAGCGCGATCTTGTCGACGCCGTTCTCGGCGGCGAAGCGATACAGCGCGCCGCGCCGCAGGCGCGAACACAGGCCGCACTGGGTTTTGCCGGCCGGAATCACCCGCTTGACCACCGAGTAGGTGTCCTGCTCGATCTGATGAAACGGCACACCCACGGAGCGCGCGTAAGCCGGCAACGTATCCGCCGGAAAACCCGGCTGCTTCTGATCGAGATTGACCGCCAGCAGTTCGAACTCGATGGGCGCGCTGCGCCGCAGACTCAACAGCAGATCCAGCAGCGTGTAGGAGTCCTTGCCGCC
>JAFEGC010000501.1 GCA_018240265.1 Pseudomonadota bacterium
GGCGCGCACCGAGCACCCGCGCATGATCGCGTAGCGGGCGCAGTTCCTCGGCTTGCCAGCGGCTCAACGTGGCGATGCGTTCGGCGACGGGCTCGCACTTCCAGACTTCGAGATTCGCCAGTGCCGCCGCGCAGGCGATGGGATTGGCGGTGAAGGAACTCGAATGCCAGAAGGTGCGCTCGCGGTCCGTGGAGTAATGGGCGTCAAAAATTGCAGGCCGGCAGGCGGTGATGGCCAGCGGCAGCAGGCCGCCGGTCAATCCCTTGGAGGAGCACAGGATGTCCGGAAAAATGCCGGCCTGCTCGCAGGCGAAGCGTGTGCCGGTGCGGCCCCAGCCCGTCATCACCTCGTCGGCGATGAACAGCACGCGGTGAGCCGCGCAGATCTCGTGCATGCGCTGTAGCGTGGCGGCGGAGTACATGAGCATGCCGCCTGCGCCCAGCACCAGCGGCTCCAGCAGAAGCGCGGCCGTGTCCGGTGCGCGGCAGGCTCGCTCCAGTGCATCGAGCGTGGCCGACTCCCGTCCGGCCGCCGGGAATGGCAGTCTGTCCACCTGGAACAGCAGCGGCTCGTAGGCGCTGGTGAAAACACCACGCGCACCCACCGACATGGTGCCCACGGTGTCGCCGTGGTAGCCATGTTCCAGCACCAGAAAGCGCGTGCGAGGCTGGCCGCGGTGATGCCAGCAGCCCAGCGCCATCTTGAGCGCGACTTCGACGCTGGTGGAGCCGCTGTCCGAATAGAAAATATGCGACAGGCCCGGCGGCAGCACCTCCAGCAATCCCCGCGCCAGCGCCTCGGCGGGCTCGTGGGTGAATTCGGCGAAGATCACCTGATCCAACCTCTCGACCTGTCGGCGCACGGCTTCCACGATGGTTGGATGGCGGTGACCATGCGTGATCACCCACCAGGAGCAGATGGCATCGAGCACGCGCCGTCCGTCGCGCGTGTGCAGGTACGCGCCCTCGGTGCGCACGACTTCGGGAAACTCCGAGCCCAGCGCGTGTTGCGCGAACGGATGCCAAACGGGGGAGTTCACGCCGGCAGCTCCTGGCTCTCGGCCGCCAGCGTCTCGACCAGGGTGTCGATGTCGCGCTCGGTGGCATTGAGCGTGATGGACAGGCGCAGCCGGGCCGTACCTGCGGGCACGGTGGGCGGGCGCACAGCGCGGATGTCGAAGCCGCGCCGTTGTAGACGCGCGGCGAGCCGCATCGCGGCCGCGTCATCGCCGATGATGATGGGCTGTATCTGCGAGCCGCTGAGGCGGATGCCGGGCGCCACGCGCACCAGCCCCGCGGCGGCGTGCGCCACGCGCCGGTTCAGTAGTTCGCGCCGTTCGGGCTCCTCGTGCAGGATGCGCAGCGACTCGGCTGCGGCCACCGCCAGCAGCGGCGAGGGGGCGGTGGCGAAAATGAAGGCACGCGCGCGGTTGACCAGAAAGTCGGCGAGCAGGCGCGGCGCGGTGACCAGCGCACCGGCGCCTCCCAATGCCTTGCCACAGGTGTGCAACACGATGATGTTGTCGCGACCCTCCAGTTCCGCGGCCAGGCCCCGGCCGCCCGGGCCAAACACGCCCGTCGCATGTGCCTCGTCGATGAACAGGAAGGCCTCGTGTCGCTGCGCCAGAGCGGCCAGCGCGGGGAGCGGTGCGCGATCGCCGTCCATGCTGTACAGGCTTTCCACTGCGATCC
>JAFEGC010000502.1 GCA_018240265.1 Pseudomonadota bacterium
TAGCGCCGCGCCAGTTCCGACTCGGTGGCGCGCAGATCCACATAGGTCCAGCGCGCCAGGCGGTTGATACGCGACTCGCGGTGCGTGGAGAGGATCCACAGACGCTGTCCGGGCCGATAGCCGGCGTGGAACAGCGCCCTCAGAAACCGCCATTGGCGCCGGCGCCGGCTGGCCGGATCGATGAGAAACTCCACCGGTTCGCCGGTCGAACCGCCGGAATACTCGGAGCGGTGAGCCGCACCCTCGAAGCGCCGGTCCAGGCGGGCATCGCGGCCCGCCTCGCGCAGCTGCTGCTTGGTCAGCAACGGGATTTGCTCCCAGGACGGAGCGTGCTGCCGCGGCTGCAGACCACAGGCTTCCCACAGACGTTGATACAGGGGCACGTGTTCCGCGATGCGCTGCAAATCCAGTCGCGGTGCTGTCGGAGGCCCTTTCACATCGAGGCGACCGTGGCGCCCGCGCGGTCGGTGATGAGCCCGCTGGTGCGCGCCGCGGTGATGTCGGCGAGAATGCGCGCCCGCTGGCGATAGTCGGTGGGATCGGCGAGCGCCTCGGCGATCAACTGCTCGATTTGCGGGACGGGGTTGCCGCGGCGAAAATCATCCAGCATGATCATGCGCGGCGGCATGCCCAGCATCTGGAACATGCCGTCGAACTTGCCGTTGTACGCCATGCCCACCACCGGCGTACCCATGGCCACCGCGAAAATCAGCGGATGCATGCGCGAGGAGATCAGCAGCCGCAGCCGCCCGGTAACCGCCTTGTACTCCGCCGCCGAGCGGATGCTGGCGACGCCGATGGGAATGCGCTCGCGCAGATGCACCGCGACCTGCCGGCAGGCGGCCGTATCGCCTTCGTGCGCCAGATCGTAGCTGGGCATCATCAGCACACCGCACCCTTGAGTCCGGGCAAGGCGCTCGATCAGGGTGCTAAGTTCTGCGATCAAGCGGGCCATTTCCGCCGCGCCGGAATCGTTGTCCAGCCCCATGCGCACGCGCAGCTTGTGCGGCAGGAAGCCGCGCTGGTGAAACCAGCGTCGCAGCGCGATGCCAATGACCGGGCCCGCGGGCAGGCCGGCATCGGCGATGATGCCGTCGGCAATCTGCGCCGGCGCGGGCTGCAGCATGAAGGCCGGATCCGGCACGATGTCGACGGGTTTGCTGGTGCATCGCGACAGCCAGCCATGGGCGTAGCGGTCGCGCACCGACACGCTGCTCATGGAGGCGCAGGCGATGCGCGCGAACAGGCGACTTTCCCAGTGCTGCAATGGGCCGGCACCCAGCGAGTGCCCGACCACGCGCGCATTCGCGCAGCCCATCAAAAACGTGCGCAGGCCCCAGTAGGGCATTTTTACCCGGCTGTCATCGTCCTGAAACAACCCGCCGCCGCCGATGATCACCAGGTCCTGCCGGCTCGCGGTTTCGACCAGGCTCGCGTACCCGGCAAGGCCGGTGGGCAGCAGCTTCACCAGCCCGGGGCTCGATCCCGGCATGCGCAGATTGGAGATCGCGGTGATTTCCACGGTCCGGTCCGAACCGTAGAGTGCATGGCACATGGACTCGAAGATGGCCGCATCGCCGAGGTTATGATCGGAATCGCCGCCCAGTATGAGAACTTTGGTCATTACAGCCCTTTCAACGCAAGTCAGGCAGATTACAGAACGCTGGCTGGCGGCACTGTTAACAGCC
>JAFEGC010000503.1 GCA_018240265.1 Pseudomonadota bacterium
GTCCGCGCGCCTCGCGCTCGGCGATCAGCGCCTGCACCGCCGACTCACCCACGCCCTTGATGGCGCCGAGCCCATAGCGGATAGCGCGGGGACCGGCGACTTTGAACGCGTGGAAGCTCTCGTTCACGTCCGGCGGCAGCACTTCCAACCTCATGGAGTGGCACTCGTCGATGAGCACCACCACCTTGTCGGTCTTGTCCATGTCCGAGGACAGGCCGGCCGCCATGAAGGCCGCCGGGTAATGCGCCTTGAGCCAGGCCGTCTGGTAGGACAGCAACGCGTAGGCGGCCGAGTGCGACTTGTTGAAGCCGTAGCCGGCGAACTTCTCCATCAGGTCGAAAATGTAGGTGGCGGTGTCCTCTGCCACGCCGCGTGCCACGGCGCCAGCCACGAACACGCTGCGCTGCTTGGCCATTTCCTCGGGCTTTTTCTTGCCCATGGCCCGGCGCAACAGGTCCGCGCCGCCCAGGGTGTAGCCGGCCAGGATCTGCGCGATCTGCATCACCTGTTCCTGATACAGGATCACGCCGTAGGTGGCTTCCAGCACCGGCTTCAAGTCCGGGTGCAGGTAGTCGATGGCGGCGCCGCTCCGATCGTGCTTGCGCTCGATGAAATCATCCACCATGCCCGACTGCAGCGGACCGGGGCGGAACAGCGCCACCAGCGCCACGATGTCGCCGAAGCGGTCGGGCTGCAGGCGGCGGATCAGGTCCTTCATGCCGCGCGATTCGAGCTGGAACACCGCCGTGGTCTTGCAGCTCTTGAGCAGCTGATAAGTTGCCGCATCATCCATGGGCAGATCGTTCATCACCAGCGGCGGCTCACCGGCCGCCTCACGTGCGCAATTGATGTCGCGCACCGCCCAGTCGATGATGGTGAGCGTGCGCAAGCCCAGAAAGTCGAACTTCACCAGGCCCGCTGCCTCGACATCGTCCTTGTCGAACTGGGTGACGGCAGTGGTGGCGCCTTCTTCGCAGTACAGCGGCGTGAAATCGGTGAGCACCGAAGGCGCGATGACCACGCCGCCGGCGTGCGTGCCGGCGTTGCGCGCAAGTCCCTCGAGCGAGCGTGCCAGATCGATCAGCTCTTTCACCTCACCGTCGCTCTTGTACAGCGACTTCAGTTCCTCTTCCCGCTCCAGCGCCTTATCCAACGTCATGCCGATCTCGAACGGTATGAGTTTGGCGATCTTGTCCACGTAACCGTAGTTGTGGCCCAGTACGCGGCCCACGTCGCGCACCACCGCCTTCGCCGCCAGCGTGCCGTAGGTGATGATCTGCGAGACGCGCTCGCGGCCGTACTTGGTGGCCACGTAGTCGATCACCCGGTCGCGGCCGTCCATGCAGAAGTCCACGTCGAAGTCCGGCATGGACACGCGTTCGGGGTTCAAGAATCGCTCGAACAGCAGATCGTGCTCGATGGGGTCGAGGTCCGTGATGCCCAACACCCAGGCCACCAGCGAGCCTGCGCCCGAGCCGCGCCCCGGCCCCACCGGTACGCCGTTGGCGCGCGCCCAGCGGATGAAGTCGGCGACGATGAGGAAGTAGCCGGCGAAGCCCATGTTGCAGATGACGTCGAGCTCGAGCGCCAGACGCTTTTCATAAGCCGCCGGATCGGCGACCTGGGAGACGACGGTGGGCGCGGTGCGAGGAGAAACTGCGATTGCGGCGTGAGGTGCGCCG
>JAFEGC010000504.1 GCA_018240265.1 Pseudomonadota bacterium
CGTGATTGTTGCCGACGCTTCGGGTCGGATAGTGCGGCGAGTCAATCCGGGCAACCTCGCCAGCGCTGCGGCACTGAAGACAGCCATGACCAGGCTTACATGACCCGCTGATTTTTCAGCTTCCGGCAAGCAAACTGCAATCCGGCGGCTGACAAGATTTGCAAAGATCGAAACTTCACCTCATCTTGTGACATCTGAATCCGCGACGACACCAGCGGGAGACTTCGTGAAGTTCCTATTCCAAGCGCCGGTCGCGGCCGCGCTCCTGTTCATTCCCCTGATGCTCGTGCTGCCCCGGGCGCACGCCGCACTCGGCGAGAACGTCGCGTCGATAAGCCGGGATCATCGAATCCTGCACGCGCAGAGCCAGTCGGTCACGCATCGACCGGCCTACGAACGGCATGAAATGACCACGACGGATGGCATCCGTATCCGCGAATACGCGGCATCCGACGGCACCATTTTCGCGGTGACCTGGTCGGGCCGTACCCAGCCGGATCTCAAGACCATGCTGAACGGGTATTACAAGGACTACACGGACGCCGCCACGCGGCACACGAGTGGGCATCATGTGCTGGTGGCTTCTACGCCGGAGCTTCAATTGCGCATTGTGAAGCTGCAGCGCGGCTTCGTCGGCAGCGCCCGCGTTCCGGCGCTGACGCCCGTGGGCGTCAACCCAAGCGACATAGAATGAAGCAGCGCCGGTTCGTGCTCGCGCACGACAGCGTACCCGTCGTCAGGGTCTTGGCCGTGTTTGCCCGCCTTGGCGGACTCCTGACAATCAGCGCCGCTCTGTTGCTCGCCGCCTGCGGTGGTGGCGGCTCCAGCAGCGGCGGTAGCGGCGGCGCCATCGCCCCTGCATCACCGACAAACGTTCTGGCCGTGACCGTGGACGCGGGACCCGCCGCGCTGCATGCCGCGGGCGATGCCGCCGTCAACACGCTGTTCGCCAGCGTCACGATCTGCACGCCCGGCAGTGCCACGGCCTGCGAGACCATTGATCACATGCAGGTGGACACCGGCTCCACCGGCGTTCGGTTCCTGGCCGCCGCCCTGTCGGGCAAAGCCGTACCGACCGCACTCAACGACGCTGCCAGCGGCAATCCCTTACGCGAGTGCGTGCAGTTCGCCGACGGTTACGTATGGGGCTCGCTGGTGAGCGCCGACATTCAACTCGGCTCGCGCACCCTGTCGGACATACCCGTACACATCCTGGGCGACAGCAACGCCGGCACGCCTCCGGCAAGCTGCGTTTCCGGCCCGGAGGAGGACAGCATCGCCAGCTTCGGCGCCAACGGCGTAATCGGCATCGGCAATTTCCGCCAGGACTGCGGCGAAGCCTGCGTTGCCAAGGCGATTTCCGCCACCTACTATGTGTGCGCGAACGGCGCCTGCGCGCCCACCACTGTCCCGCTGCAAACCCAGGTCGGCAACCCCGTCGCCGCGATGAGCAGCGACAACAATGGTGTGATGATCGACCTGCCCGCCGTCAGCGCGCCTGGCGTCAGTGTGAACGGCAACCTGTATTTCGGCATCGGCACCGAATCGAACAACGCGCTGGGAAGCGCCGCTTTCCTTACTCTGAACGACACCGGTGCTCTGATCACCAACTTCGGCGGTTCATCGCTCGGATCCAGCATCATCGACTCGGGTTCCAATGGGTATTTCTTCGATGCCG
>JAFEGC010000505.1 GCA_018240265.1 Pseudomonadota bacterium
CGGCGGTGGCGCAGCAGATCATTTCCCTCGCAGGCGATCCGGATGTGGACATCGTGAAGCTGGCGACCATCGTCGGCAAGGACCCCGGACTGGCTGCGAAGATTCTGCGTGTGGCCAATTCGTCCATCTATTCCAAGCGCCGCAAAAGCGAGAACCTGCGTCAGGCGCTGGTGGTGCTGGGTCTGAATGCTGCCACCACGCTGGCGCTGAGCTTCACCCTGGTCGGCACGTACAAGAAAATCAAGAGCATCGGCATCGACTACACCAGCTACTGGCGCCGCGCCCTGCTCAGCGCCTCGGCGGCGCGCGCTTTCGCCGAGCGCGCCCACGTGGGCAACCTGGAGGACATTTTCCTCGCGGCACTGCTGCAGGATATCGCGGTACTGGCCATCGACCGCGTACAACCGGACTTCTACGGCACCCTGTCCAAGGACGCCACCCATGCCCAACTGGCGGCGTACGAGACCGCCAAGCTCGGGGCCGATCACGCCGTTCTCGGCGCCTGGCTTCTCGAACATTGGAAACTGCCGGATTTCCTGCATCAGACCGTACGCCACAGCCATGCGCCCATCACCACGCAGGGCGAGGATGCCGTAGTGGCAGCCACCCGCTGTGTGGCGCTGGGCGGCGAATGTGTCGATGTGCTGCTGAGCCGCCGCAAACTCACCGATCTGGGCTCGCTGTCGGAGCACGCGCGCGACTGGCTGGGCATGGGACCCGAGGCGCTCAACGATTGCATGACCGGCATTGTGGCCGAGATACCCGAGATGGCGCGGCTGTTCGACACCACGCTGATGGAGCCGGAGGTCGCCAACGGCATCCTGGAGCAGGCGCGCGAATTGCTCATGATCCGCAACTTGCAGGCGATCGAGAAAGTCAACGCGCTGCAGGAATCCTCGTATCAACTCGAGGTGCGCGCCCAGGACCTTGAGGACCGGCAGCGTCGCGATCCGCTCACCGGGCTGCACAACCGTGGGCATCTCGACGAAGTGCTGGCGCGGGAATTCGCCCTGGCCAATGCCAGCGCCTCACCCTTGAGTGTGGTGTTCTGCGATCTGGACCGTTTCAAGCTGGTCAACGACACCTACGGGCATCCCGCCGGTGATACGGTGTTGGTGGGCACCGCCAGGCTCATAATGAGCGTGGTGCGAACTTCCGACTGCGTGGCCCGCTACGGCGGCGAGGAATTCGTGATCGTGCTGCCGGGTCAGTCCATGGAGAGCGCCGCGGTGGTGTGCGATCGTCTGCTGGCCAAGCTCCGCACCACGCAGCACGAGTGCTCGGCCGGCAAGATCATCACCACCGCATCGCTGGGCCTCGCCACCCATGGCGACGGGCACCGCTACGCCAGCGTCGCCGAACTCATCGAAGCGGCCGACCGTTCGGTCTATGCCGCCAAGCGTGCCGGCCGCAATCAACTGGTCCGCTGCAGCAGCCCGGTGGCTCGCATCGCCTGAGCGCCTGGCGCCCATGCGAAATCCGCGTAAGCTTGCGCTGCCCGACCGCCTGCGCGGCAGCCGGCCTGTCCACACCCGCACGAGGTTACCGGCTTGAGCACGGTTGCACTGCTGATCTTCTCGAACATCTTCATGACCTTCGCCTGGTATGGTCATCTGAAATACGGCCATTCCTGGCCATTGTGGCAGGCCATCCTGGTCAGC
Source organism: Pseudomonadota bacterium (assembly GCA_018240265.1). Classification (GTDB taxonomy): domain Bacteria; phylum Pseudomonadota; class Gammaproteobacteria; order Steroidobacterales; family Steroidobacteraceae; genus TMP-86. Next base: position 1,662 of record JAFEGC010000505.1, read on the forward strand.
TGGCTGATCGCCGGC
>JAFEGC010000506.1 GCA_018240265.1 Pseudomonadota bacterium
TCATCATTGCCGGATTCGTCCCCACGCCGCTTGGCGCAATACCTGCCTATGCGCCGACCGGCACCGAATGGCTGGTGGTCGGCGGAGTGTGGGGGATCGGCACCCTGATCGTTGCGGTGAGTTACCGCGTAGCGCTCGAATCGAACGCCATGCATGGCGCTGCGTCGTCGAGGGGGCGATCCGCGGCCGAGTCGGCGCAAGCCGCGGAGGCACCGCGCGCATGAACAGCCCGAGCCCGCTCATTTATCTGGATAACGCCTCGACCTCGTGGCCAAAGCCGGGATCGGTATACGAGTTCATGACCGATTTCTACCGCACGACCGGCGTGAGCCCGGGCCGCAGCGGCTACGAACTGGCGGTCGAGGCCGGCACGTTGCTCGATCGCCTGCGCCAGCGGCTCACCCGCTTCTTCGGTGGCGATGAGGAGGTTCCGGAGCGGTTGTGCTTTGGCTACAACGCCACGGATGCCCTCAATCTGATCATCCCGGGTCTGGTGGGCGCCGGGGATCATGTGGTCAGCACCGAACTCGAACACAATTCGGTGATCCGCCCGATAAACCACCTGGTGCGCGATGCTGGCGCCAGCGCCACGTTCGTCCCCTTTGACGGCCGCGGTTTCGTCGATCCGGACGATATAGCGCGCGCGATCCGGCCGAACACACGGCTGGTCGTGATCAACCATGGTTCAAACGTCATCGGAACGGTTCAGCCGGTGCATGCGATCGGCCGCGTGTGCCGGGAACGTGGTGTGCCGCTGGCGCTCGACGTGTCGCAGACTGCCGGAACCATACCGATCAACATGCGCGAAATGAACGTCGATGTGCTGGCGTTCACCGGTCACAAGGCCCTGATGGGCTGCACGGGGATCGGCGGTCTATGTGTGCGACGACACCTCGAGTTGCGGCAGGTACGGGCCGGGGGCACCGGCGTGCGTTCGGAGCATCCGTATCATCTGAGTGAGTACCCGTGGCGCATGGAGTACGGCACGGTCAACATGCTGGGCGTGGCGGCGCTATGGGCCGGGCAGGAGTGGTTGGACGAGCAGGGGCTTGCGGCGGTGCACGCGCGCCAGATGGCTTTGACCGCGCAACTGGTCGAGGGCTTGCGCTCCATCTCCGGGGTGGAAACTTATTGCTGCGAGGATCTGCGCGACCACTTGGCGACGATCGCGATGAATTTCACGCGCCTGGAAGCCGGCGATGCCGGATTGCGGCTCGACGTCAAGCACAACATTGCCACACGCACCGGAATGCAGTGTGCGCCGCTGTTGCACCGGCGGCTTGGAACCACGGCGCGGCGCGGCGCCGTCCGATTCTCGATCGGACCCTTCAACACCGAAGCGCATGTGGAGGCCGCCGTCGCTGCAGCGGCCGAGGTCGCGGCGTGGGCGGCTGCGCGATGAGCGGCCGTATGCGCGGCGCCCGAAGCCCGGGCCATGAGGCGACACACCATGCCGCTGCATGCGTATATTACACGGCGTCTGATATTATAAGACAAAATGAATATCCAATCCGTGCAACGAGCCACCGACATCATCCTGCTGTTCTGCGGTGCGCCGCGCTTGGGGATCACGGAGATCGCAACCGCGCTCGGCCTCAACAAGGGCACGGTTTGGGGATTGGTCACGACGCTGGAGCAGCAGGGTTTCCTGCAGCAGGACCAGG
>JAFEGC010000507.1 GCA_018240265.1 Pseudomonadota bacterium
GGCGGACTTGGCCATGTACACGCCGTCGACATAGATGCCCACCGTGGTGTCGTTGTAGATCGCCGGATTGCCCGAGACGCTGCCGCGGATGGAGATCTGCGAGTAGACCGAGTTGCTCGGCATATGGCTGACTTGCAGGTTCGGGACCACGGAGTTGAGGTCGAAGGCCGTGTCGATCCCGCGGTCCTCGATTTGCTGCTGGCCGAACGCCGTAATGGCGATAGGGACGTCCCGCAGGTTTTCCTCACGCTTCTGGGCGGTGACGAGCACCTCTTGGAGAACACCGCTATCATCCGCGGCTAGCAGCGGAGTCGATGCCATGCCTGCCGCCAGCGCCACTAGACCACAGCCTGAGACTGCGGACGGCCTCCGCAAGTTACGCCTGCCCATGTCGAACCCCCTCGGGAAACATTCCGCAGAAGACTAGCGGCCACGACGGCACTTCCTAGTGCACTAGCGTCCATCCCGGCCGGCAAAAGTGTCCGTCCGGCCGCACCGGAATGAGCAGTTTTGCGCGGCGCTGCGTTCGCCTCTGCCCTGTGCACCGACGCACAAGGTCGTCGACAATCGGCCTCCCGCACCCAAAATCCGCCGAGGGGCTGTCCATGACCCGTTACGCCATGCTTTTCAGTGAAGGCCGCTTGGGTAGCTTGCGCCTGCGCAACCGCATTCTGTTGACAGCGATGGGCGTGAACTTCGGTGACGGCCAAGGGTACGTTGGCGATGATATGCGCATCTTTTGCGAAAACGTCGCCCGTGGCGGCGCGGCGATGGTCAACCTGGGAGTCGTGGGCGTCGGTTGGCCGGTAGGCGGCAACATCCCGCGGCAGATCGCGCTGTCCGATGATCGCTTTATTCCGGGAATCCGCGCGGTGGCCGAAGCGGTGCATTCCCACGGCGCCAAGCTCGCCGTGCAGCTGCATTTTGGCGGCCTGGTGGCTACCGAGGACATGCTCAAGGGCAACGCGGCGTGGACGCCCTCCGTGCCCATGCCCCGCGGCGGCAACATGCTCGAGGCCTTCCTGCCGGATGAGCTTGCCGAGGCACCGTTTGCGCGTCTCAATCCGCGCTACAAGGTTCTCGACCGCCAAGACATCGGAGAGCTCGTCGGGATGTTTGTCGCAGCTGCTGAGCGCGCCGTGCGCGCAGGTGCGGATGGCTTGGAGATCCACGGTGGGCATGGCTACCTGATTTCCTCGTTCCTGTCGCCGGTCAGCAACCAGCGCGACGATGAATACGGCGGTAGCCGGGAGAATCGCGCGCGCCTTCTGACGCAAATCGTGGCAGGCATCCGGGGGCGCATCGGACGCCAGTTTCCGCTGTGGTGCAAGATCGACTCACAGGAATTTGAGCTTGAGGGCGGCATTTCGATTGACGACGCCAAGGTTACGGCACGGATGGCCGAAGAGGCCGGTGTCGACGCTATCACGGTCACCGCTTACCACGATGCCGGCATCGGCGCGCTGCACTCCGGCTCGCACACCCCTGAGGTCCCCGGACTGCTGCTGGGGAACGCTGCCGCAATCCGCGCTGCCGTCGGCATCCCGGTTATCGCCGCCGGCCGCATCGAGCCGGAGGTGGCCGAACAGGAGTTGCGCGCAGGACGCTGCGACTTCGTGGCGATGGGACGCAAGCTTCTGGCCGATCCGCAGCT
>JAFEGC010000508.1 GCA_018240265.1 Pseudomonadota bacterium
AGTTGAAGCCGCCATAGGTCACGGTGTTCAAGGGCGGGAGCCGGTTGGTCAGGTTGGTGATCGTGCCGGTGAAACGTAGATGGTCGCTGAATTCGTATTCGCCATACAGATCGACGTAGGTGAAGGAGGCGATGTAGCAATGTGGATTGTCAGGCGAGAGTTGCAGGCAGCTGTCGCCCGACGTCGATTCATCGATCCCCTTCATCGGTCCGCGGTAATTGACCGTTGCGCCCAATGACAGGGAACCGCGGGCCCAGTCGGCGCTGAACGAGCCGCGCGTGCGCGGTGTGCCCACGGCGCCACCCAGCGACGTCGGGCCCGCGGTACCTGCATAGTGGAATGTCTGGCTGCCGTTCTCGGGATCGTAGAACGTCTGATTGGAAGTCAGGACATAGTTGGCATCCAGGCCGAACGTCAGCGTGCCCGCATCTCCTAGCGGTACCTCCACGTGCAGCGCCGCATCGTAGCCCGAAGTCTGGGAATTCGCGGCGTTCACGTACGGCTGTGGATAGTAGATGATCGGGCCGGGATAGTCGGTGCCGGGCTGCTGCACGCCGCGTACCGGTGCTTCGAGTCCGAGCGGGGCCGGCACGATCTCATCGTCGCGGCGGATGTTGTAGTAATCGAAGGTGAGGTTCATGTGCTTCACCGGTTCGAGCACCACCCCGATGGTATAGCTGCGGGATTTCTCGGGTTTCAAGTCCGGGTTGCCGACACTGAGCGTGGCGGCATAGCCCAGGCCGCAATCCGACGGCCGGTTGGTGAAGGGGCAGCGCAGCGGGTCCACCGGCGCGGTGGTGGCCGACCCCGTGCCGCTGCTGCCGGACTCGGCAATGCCGGGGGCGCGAAAGCCGCGCGCGTAGGTGCCGCGTAGCGCCACCTGCGGGATCGGCGTCCACTTCATGCCGAACTTCGGCGTGAACGATGTGCTCGGCGAGTTGTAGTGATCGACGCGGCCGGCGGCATCGAACTCCAGCGACTTTAGCAGCGGCGCGGAGATTTCCAGGAAGGCGGCGGAGATGCTCTGCGAACCCCGCGCGTAGAAGCTGCCGTCCATGATGATGTCGCCGTCGGTGGCGTACGGCTCGCCGGGATTGTTGGCCCGCAGGTAACGCGCCTCAAGGCCAGTGGCGAGGCCGAGCCGGCCGCCGGGCAGTTCCCACAGCATGCGGCTGGCGCCGGCGGAGATGTAGCCCAGCTCGGAGGTTGCCGTATCGTGGGTCACCGGCGCGATCTGGGCATACAGTGACGGCGGATTGAGATAGGCATTCGCTCCGACGCGGTAGCTGCCGTCGGCCAGCGCTGCGCTCAGCAGGCTGTTGCGCGCAAAGCCGTTGTAAGTGGCCTTGGTGGCGGCGCGCACATAACCGATGCTAAAACGCAGATCCCATCCGGCGGCGCTGCCGGTGAAATCCTCCACCGCGCGCAGCACGTCGGTGTCGAACCGGATCTGCTGGTCGGGAAAGTCCGTCAGTACGGCATACAGCAGCGCGGGCTGGCCGACGTAGGCGGTGAAGTTGCTGCCGTAGTAAGCCTGGGCCGCGGAGAAGTAGGGGCTTGCCGGGTTGAACGGGTTGTCCAGACTGCTGGCCGGCAGCACCATGGTGGTGTTGGCCGGGTTGGTCTGGTCGACCAGCACGCCCTTG
>JAFEGC010000509.1 GCA_018240265.1 Pseudomonadota bacterium
GCCCGGAATTGACCGCATCGGATCGCGACTGGGGGCATTACCTGTACCATCGCCAAGTTTCACTCGGGCCTTTCCGCGAGCGCTGGGCGCACAGCTTCGGCTGTGGACGCTGGTTCAATGTACTGCGCGACACGAGCACACACCAGATCCTCGAGGTGTATGCGATGGGGCAGACTGGTTCTGCGGCGTCGCCCGCCGGCCACGGGGTCGGCGAATGAGAGGGCCCTTTCGTCTGCCGAATACCCGGCCAGGAGCCGAACTGGAGTTCAGCTTCGATGGCCGGATATTGAAAGGGTTGCAGGGTGATACGGTGGCCTCGGCGCTGTTGGCGAACGGTGTGCGCGTGGTTTCCCGCAGCTTCAAATACCACCGGCCGCGCGGCATCTTCAGCGCCGGATATGAGGAGCCCAATGCGCTGGTTCAGGTGCACGCGGGAGAACGGGCGATACCCTGCGCACGGGCCACGCTGATTCCGCTCACGCCGGGCCTGCAAATCTCCACGGAACCTGCGTGGCCGAGTCGGCGATTCGACGCGCTCCGCGCCATCGATGGGCTGCATACGGTATTTGCGGCGGGTTTTTACAACCGCACGTTCATCTGGCCGAGCTGGCGCTGGTACGAGCCGATCATTCGAAAGCTGGCCGGCTTTGGCCGTGTACCGCCGGGTCCCGATCCGGATCGCTACGATGAGCGACATGTGCACTGCGATGTGCTGGTTATCGGCGGCGGCCCAGCGGGAATCGAGGCGGCGTGCGCAGCGGCGCGCAGGACGGAACGGGTCATGTTGGTGGAGCAGGGCACTCGACTCGGCCAAGCCGACCTGGCGTTGCATGATTTTCCGAATCTTCAGTTGCTGCTTCGAACCACGGCTTTCGGCTACTACGATCATGACCTGGTGGCGCTCACCGAGACGGTCGGCGACGATGAACCCGGCCGCCCTCGTGAGCGCCTGTGGCTGGTGCGCGCGAAACGCGTGATTCTGGCGACCGGCGCCATCGAACAACCGCTCATTTTCTCGAACAACGATCGTCCCGGTATTCTGCTCGCCGGTGCGGCCCGCCAATACTTGCACAGGCACGGTATTGCGCCCGGCCATGAAGTGGTCATCGCCACCAACAACGACTCGGCCTACGAGGTCGCCTGCGAGCTGCGGCAGGCGGGCGTCAATGTGGTGGCGCTGCTGGACAGTCGTAAGGCGCCGCCCGAGAAGGCGGTGCAGGCCTTGCGCGAGGCGAACATCCCTTTGCAAACGCAGTCGATGCCGATCGATACTCAGGGGTTCAGCGCACTCAAGCAAGTGATCGTGGGCCGGTTGAGCGGCGAGAGCCGAGCGGCCAACCCGTCGCAGCGCATCCGCTGCGATACGCTGCTCGTCTCGGGCGGTTGGAGTCCGACGTTGCACCTGTTTGCGCAGGCGGGAGGAAAATTGGGCTTCGAGGAAGCCTCACGCACCTTCCGTCCGCTTGCGCAGCATCCCGGCATCGAGATCGTCGGCGCGGCGAGGATGGCCGATTCGGGGGAACTGGGTGAACGCGTCAGTCCGGTGGGGAACCCGGCGCGTCAATGGGTCGATCTCCGGCACGATGTCACCGTCGCCGATATCGAGTTGTCGGTCCGGGAAAATTTCGCCGCCGTTGAACACATC
>JAFEGC010000050.1 GCA_018240265.1 Pseudomonadota bacterium
CATCTACCCGAAGCTCGCACCGCAGCCCATCAAGGAGGCATGTCTGCTCACCGGGCCGTTAGAGCCTACCAACGAGTGGTACGCGGTGGCCAAGATCGCCGGCATCAAGCTATGCCAGGCGTATCGCCGGCAGTATGGATTTAACGCCATCTCGCTCATGCCCACCAACCTGTACGGGCCGGGCGACAACTTCGACCTGCAAAGTTCGCACGTGCTGCCGGCGCTGATCCGCCGCTTCCACGAGGCGAAGCTCAAGGGCGATCCGGCCGTGACCGCTTGGGGCACGGGCACACCGCGGCGCGAATTCCTGCACGTGGACGACCTGGCCGACGCGGTCGTGCACTTGCTTGAGACCTACGACGGCGAGGGCATCGTCAATGTCGGTTGGGGCACCGATGTCTCCATCCGTGAGCTATGCGAGCTGGTGATGCAGGCGGTGGGCTACCAAGGACGGCTGGAGTTCGATGCCGGCAAGCCCGACGGCACGCCGCGCAAGCTTCTGGATACTTCGTTCCTGTTCTCCCTGGGATGGCGGCCGAAGATCGAGCTGGCGCGCGGCATTGCCGACACCTATGCCTGGTACTGCGCACACCTCGATAGCGCGAGGCGCTAAACCAGCGGCCGCGGCGCGACGATCAGGCCGTTCTCGTCCGCGTAGATGTGGTTCCCGGGTGTGAACGTCACTCCCGCAAAACTCACCGGCCGGCCCTGATCCCCCGACCCTTTCTTTTCCGTCTTGAGCGGAATGGCGGCGAGCGCCAGCACACCGAGGTCCAGTCCTCGTAGCACCGTCACATCGCGCACCGCGCCGTGAATCACGATGCCTTCCCAGTGATTGGCCACGGCCTTGGCAGCGAGTTGATCGCCCAGCAGCGAGCGGCGTACCGATCCCAGGCCGTCCACCACCAGCACCTTGCCGCGGCCGGGCAGCGCCACCTGCTCGCGCACCCGCGAGTTGTCCTCGGGACAGGCCAGCGTCACGATCTCGCCAGAAAAGGCAGGACGGCCGCCGAACGAACGGAACATGGGCGCGGCGATCTGCACCAGGCTTTCGAACTCATCGCAAAGATCGCAGGTGGATTTCATATTGGAATTCGGCAGTCGCTCGGTGGTTTCTGGGGCGCTCATTTGACCGAACCGCGCCGGCCTCTGGCAAGCGTCGGTGCAGCGGCTCTCATCCCGCGACGAGCATTGTTCAATCATCGCTGCAGGTGGCTAAGCGGGGCGGCCCAGTTCCTTTACTTGCTCCGGCAAACCCGTTAACCTTTCACAAATATTCAAGAGAATCAGGGTTTTACGAATGAGAGTGACCATATTTGGTTCGGGATACGTCGGCCTCGTGACCGGGGCCTGCCTTGCCGATGCCGGCAACCACGTCGTCTGCGTGGACGTGGATCCGCGCAAGATCGACATGCTGAACCGGGGCGAGGTGCCGATTCACGAGCCAGGGCTCGACACCATGATCAAGCGCAATGCCGAGGCCGGTCGCCTGCGCTTCACCCTGGATGCCAAGGAAGGCGTGGATCATGGCCTGTTCCAGCTCATCGCCGTGGGCACGCCGCCTGACGAAGACGGTTCGGCGGATCTGCGCCATGTGCTGGCCGTGGCCCGCACCATCGGTGCGAATATGAACGAATACAAGGTGGTGATGACCAAGTCCACCGTGCCGGTGGGCACGGCCGACAAGGTTCGGGTGGCGGTGGGCGAGGCGCTGCAAAGCCGCGGCGTGAGCATCGAATACGACACGGTTTCCAATCCCGAATTTCTCAAGGAAGGCGCCGCCATCGCGGATTTCATGAAGCCGGATCGCGTGGTCGTGGGCACCGACAATCCGCGCACCGCCGAATTGTTGCGCACCCTGTACGAGCCGTTCACGCGCAATCACGACCGCATGATCATCATGGACGTGCGCTCGGCCGAGCTGACCAAGTACGCGGCCAATGCCATGTTGGCCACCAAGATCAGTTTCATGAACGAGCTGGCGAATCTGGCGGAGCGCTTCGGCGCCGACATCGAGAAAGTGCGTATCGGCATCGGCTCGGATCCCCGCATCGGCTACTCCTTCATCTACCCCGGCCTGGGCTACGGCGGTTCCTGCTTCCCCAAGGACGTGCAGGCGCTGGCCCGCTCGGCGCAGGAAGTATCCTACGAGGCCAGCATTTTGAAGGCCGTGGAGTCGGTCAACCGCCGCCAGAAGCAGGTGCTGTTCGAGAAGATGCGTGGGCATTTCGGCAGCATGGCGGGCAAGGTGCTGGCGGTGTGGGGTCTGGCGTTCAAGCCCAATACCGACGACATGCGCGAAGCTCCCAGCCGCGTGCTCATCGATGCCCTGCTCGCCGCGGGGGCGAAGGTACAGGCCTACGATCCGGTGGCCGTGGACGAGGCGCAGCGGATCTACGCCGACAAACCTGGCATCAGCTTCTCCAAGTCGGCGGAGGCCGCGCTGGAAGGCGCCGATGCCCTGGCCATCGTCACCGAGTGGCAGGAGTTCCGCAGTCCCGACTTCGAGCGGATTCGCAAGGTTCTGCGATCGGCGGTGATATTCGATGGTCGCAATCTGTATGATCCGGCGCTGATGGCCCGACAGCAGATTCAGTACTACGCGATCGGACGCGGCGTATCGGCTTCGTAGAGCTCATGATCATCCCCGTCATTCTCTCCGGCGGCGCCGGCACGCGGCTTTGGCCGCTGTCGCGCGAGATGTATCCCAAGCAGTTGCTGCCGCTGATTTCCGAGCGCACCATGCTGCAGGAGACGGCGCTGCGGCTGCGCGGCGTCGAGGGCGCGGGCGCGCCCATCGTGGTGTGCAACGAAGCCCACCGTTTCATGGTGGCCGAACAGCTGCGCACCATCGGCGTGCCGGCGGCGGCGATTCTGCTGGAGCCCGTCGGCCGCAATACCGCGCCGGCGGTGGCGCTGGCCGCGCTCAAGGCTGAAAGCCTCGCGCCCGGTGCGACGCTCATCGTCGCGCCCGCCGACCATGTCATTCGCGATACGGCGGCCTTCCGCAAAGCTGCCCAGGTGGCGGTGGCGGCGGCGGCCGAGGACAAGCTGGTGACCTTCGGTGTGGTCGCACATGCACCCGAGACCGGCTACGGCTACATCCGCCGCGGTGCCGGCGCCGGTCCTGCCTTTCCCGTGGCACAGTTCATCGAAAAGCCCGTGCTGGCCAAGGCGCGCGAGTACGTGGAATCGGGCGAGTATTACTGGAACAGCGGCATGTTCGTGTTCAAGGCCGCGCGCTTCCTCACCGAGCTCGAGCGCTTCGCGCCGGCCATGCTCGCGGCGGCGCGCGCTTCGCTGGCGGCGGCCAAGTCGGACCTGGATTTCATCCGCGTGGACAAGGCCGCCTTCGAGGCCTGCCCGAGCGACTCCATCGACTACGCCGTCATGGAAAAAACCCGGGATGCCATGGTGGTGCCGCTGGATGCGGGCTGGAGCGATGTCGGTTCCTGGTCCTCGCTGTTCGACTCACTCCCGGCCGATGAGCAGGGCAACGTGCTGCGCGGCGATGTGCTGGCGCATGATTCCACCGATTGCTTCGTGCATGCGACCAGCCGCCTGGTCGCGGTGGTGGGCCTTGCGGATCACGTGGTGGTGGAGACCAAGGACGCCGTGCTGGTGGCCCCTAAAACGAAGGTGCAGGACGTTAAGGAGCTGGTGTCGCGCATCAAGAAATCCGGCCGCTCCGAGGCCGGGCTCCATCGTGAGGTGTTCCGGCCCTGGGGCAGCTACGACAGCATCGACTTCGGCGACCGCTTCCAGGTCAAACGCCTGACGGTGAAGCCGGGCGCGGTGCTCTCGCTGCAAATGCATCATCACCGCGCCGAGCACTGGATCGTGGTGTCGGGCACCGCGCGCATCACCTGCGATGACAAGGTGTTCCTGCTGTCGGAGAACGAGTCCACCTACATCCCCATCGGCTCTCGGCACCGCATCGAGAACCCCGGCAAGGTGCCGTTGCACATCGTCGAGGTGCAGTCCGGCTCCTACCTGGGCGAGGACGACATCGTGCGCTTCGAGGACAACTACGGACGGCAGGGAACCAATACTTGAGACCGATCACCGCGTTCAAGGCCTACGATCTGCGAGGCCGCATTCCCGATGAGCTGAACGAGGACATCGCCTACGCCGTGGGTCGCGGTCTGGCGCAGTTCCTCTCGCCCAAGCGCATCGCGGTGGGGCGCGATATCCGCCTGTCCAGCGAATCGCTCCTGGCGGCGCTGTGTCGGGGTCTGAACGATTCGGGCGTCGATGCCTACGACGTTGGCATCTGCGGCACCGAGGGCGTGTACTTCGCCACTTTCCACGGTGGCTATGACGGCGGCGTCATGGTCACCGCCAGCCACAATCCGGCCGACTACAACGGCATGAAGTTCGTGCGCGAGGGCTCGCGGCCGATCAGCGGCGACACGGGACTGAAGGATATCCGGGCGCTCGCCGAGGGCGGAAAGTTTCCGAGCGCGGCGGCGCGCGGTTCGCGCATCCCGACGGATGTGCAGCCGGCCTACATCGACCACCTGCTCAGCTACCTGGATCGCGGCAAGCTCAAACCACTGAAAATCGTGGTGAACGCCGGCAACGGCGGTGCCGGTCTGGTGGTGGACCGGCTGGAACCCTTCCTGCCGTTCGAGTTCGTCAAGATCCATCACCAGCCCGACGGCCATTTCCCCAACGGCATCCCCAATCCCATGCTGGTGGAGAATCGCACCCCGACGGTGGCGGCCATCAAGTCTTGCGGGGCGCACCTGGGCCTGGCCTGGGACGGGGATTTCGACCGCTGCTTCTTTTTCGACGAGACCGGCGCGTTCATCGAGGGCTACTACATCGTGGGCCTGCTGGCCTCGGTGCTGTTGCGCGGCGAGCCGGGCGGTCGCGTGGTGCACGATCCGCGCCTGACCTGGAACACCGTGGACATCGTCAAGCGCTGCGGCGGTACGCCGGTGCTGTCCAAGTCCGGCCACGCCTTCATCAAGCAGGTCATGCGCGAGGTGGATGGCGTGTACGGCGGGGAGATGAGCGCCCATCACTACTTCCGGCGCTTCGCCTACTGCGACAGCGGCATGATCCCCTGGCTGCTGATGGCGCAGATCCTGAGCGAGACCGGCCAGCCGCTGTCGGCGCTGGTGGCCGAGCGCATGCGTGCCTACCCGATCAGCGGCGAGCTGAACTATCGCGTGCCCGATGCCAAGGCCGCCATCGCCGCGGTCGAGGCGCGCTACCGGGCGGACGCCTCGTGCGTGGACCGGACCGATGGGGTGTCGTTCGAATTCGCCGACTGGCGTTTCAACCTGCGCAGCTCCAACACCGAGCCGCTGCTGCGCCTGAACGTGGAGGCGCGCGGCTCGGCCGCGCTGATGGCCGACAAGACCGGCGAGGTGCTCGCGCTCCTCACGGCCCAGGGAGCCGTGTCGGCTGACCACTGAAAATCGGCTACAATCGCCACTTTTGCGGCCAAGGAGTCGCGATGTCGGCGGATGCGCCCGTGCTCAGCGTGGTCATCCCGGTGTACAACGAGGAGGCGGTGCTGCCGGCGCTGTTCGCGCGTCTGTACCCGGCCCTCGATGCGCTGGGTACCTCCTACGAGGTCGTATTCGTCAATGACGGCAGCAAGGACCGTTCGGCCGCGTTGCTGCGCGCGCAGTTCGAGCAGCGGCCGCGTGAGACCCGGGTGGTGCTGTTCCATGCGAATTTCGGCCAGCATTCGGCGGTGATGGCCGGCCTGTCCTATGCCCGCGGCCCCCACGTCATCACCATGGACGCCGACCTGCAAAATCCGCCGGAAGAGGTCGGCAAGATCCTGAATCGCCTGGAAGAAGGCTACGACTACGTCGGCACGGTGCGCCAGCAGCGCCAGGATGTGTGGTGGCGGCGTGTGCTGTCGCGCGCCATCAACCGTCTGCGCGAGTGGATCACGCCCATCCGCATCGCCGACCAGGGCTGCATGATGCGCGGCTACGGCCGGGCCGTGGTGGACGCCCTGAACCAGACCCACGAGGTCAACACCTTCATTCCGGCGCTGGCCTCGCTGTACGCCATGCGTCCGATCGAAATCCCGATCGCGCACGAGGAGCGCGCGGCCGGGCAGTCCAAATATTCGCTCTATTCGCTGGTGCGGCTGAATTTCGATCTGGTCACCGGGTTTTCCCTGGTGCCGCTGCAGCTGTTCTCGATGGTCGGCATGGCGGTGTCCGTGCTGTCGGCCCTTCTGGTGCTCTGGTTGTTCATTCGTCGCCTGATCATCGGACCGGAAGCCGAAGGTCTGTTCACCCTGTTCGGCATCGTGTTCTTCCTGATCGGCGTCGCCCTGTTCGGCATCGGCCTGTTGGGCGAGTACGTGGGCCGCATGTACCTGCAGGTGCGGGCGCGGCCGCGCTACATCGTGCAGGCCGTTCTGGAGTCGCAGCACTCGGCGCCGGCCTCGATACTGGATACGCAGCGACTGCGCGCGCTGGCCCAGCGCGGCGATGTCGAAACCGTCGACAGGTCCTGACCGGTGGCGAGCTGCATCGTATTCGCCTACAGCGAAGTGGGCGTCCGCTGTCTCGGCGTGCTCATCGAACAAGGCATCTCGGTACCGCTGCTGTTCACGCATGCCGACGATCCGCGGGAAACACAATGGTTCGGGAGCGTGGCGCAGCTCGCCGCGCGGCATGGCATTCCCACGGTCATGCCTGACGATCCGAACCGCGAGGAGTGGTTGGCGCGCGGCCGGGCACTGGTGCCCGATTTCCTGTTTTCGTTCTACTACCGTTACATGCTCGGTGCCGAGTGGCTGAAGGTGCCGGCGCGCGGCGCGCTGAACCTGCACGGCTCGCTCCTGCCGCGTTACCGCGGACGTGCGCCGGTGCATTGGGCCATACTGAACGGCGAGCAGCAGACCGGCGCCAGCCTGCATTACATGCTGGAGAAGCCCGATGCCGGCGCGCTGGTGGATCAGCAGGCGGTGCCCATCCGATTGAATGACGATGCATTGACGGTCTCACGCCGGGTGGCGGAGGCCGCGGCGCAGGTGCTGGCGCGCTCGCTCCCGGCGCTGCTCGCCGGCACGGCGCCGGCGGTGCCGTTGGACCTCGCCCAGGGCAGCTACTTCGGCCGGCGCCGGCCCGAGGACGGTCGCATCGACTGGCGCCAGGGCGCGCGCCGCATCCATGACCTGGTGCGGGCGGTGGCGCCGCCGTTCCCCGGGGCCTTTGCGAAGGTGCGCGACTTGACCGCTTTTTTTTGGGAGACCCGGCTGGATGAGACGCCGCCACGCTACCCCGATCGCGCGCCCTGCCTGTACGCCGAGCCGGATGGCTGGTACGTGGACTGCGTGGACCGGCGGCGCTTGCGGGTCACGCGCCTGGCGCTCGACGGCCGCGCGCTGGCCCTGAACGAAATTCCGCCGGCCTGGTCCCAACAACCCATCCCGCTCGACTGATCCACGATGATGAGGCAAACATGAAAAACATCCTGATTCTCGGCGTCAACGGCTTCATCGGCCATCACCTGAGCAAGTACATTCTCGCCAACACCGACTGGGACATCTACGGCATGGACCTGCAGTCCGAGCGGGTCGCTTCCATGCTCGGCAATCCGCGGTTTCATTTCGTCGAGGGTGACATCACCATCAACCTGGAGTGGGTTGAGTACCATGTGCGCAAGTGCGATGTGATCCTGCCGTTGGTGGCCATCGCGACGCCCGCCACCTACGTGCGTGAGCCGCTGCGGGTGTTCGAGTTGGACTTCGAGGCCAACCTGCCGATCATCCGTCACTGCGTGAAGTACAAGAAGCGCGTGGTGTTTCCCTCCACGTCGGAAGTGTACGGCGCCTGCCGCGACAAGGAGTTCGATCCGGAGACTTCCGACCTCGTGCTCGGGCCGATCCACAAGCAGCGTTGGATCTACTCCTGCGTCAAGCAACTGCTCGACCGCATCATCTACGCCTACGGTCAGCAGGGCCTGCAATTCACGCTGTTCCGGCCGTTCAACTGGATCGGCTCGGGGCTGGACAGCATGGATGAGTCGAAGGAGGGCAGCTCGCGCGTGCTCACGCAGTTTCTGGGGCATATCGTGCGCGGCGAGCCCATCAAACTGGTGGACGGCGGTCACCAGACCCGCGCCTTCACCTACATCGACGATGCGGTGGACTGCCTGACGCGCGTGCTGGACAACCGCGCCGGCATCGCCGACGGCAAGATCTACAACATCGGCAATCCGGCCAACCTGTATTCCATCCGCGAGCTGGCCAACATGATGCTGGAAATCGCCCGCTCGCGTCCCGAGTACGCCACGATGGCGGCCAAGACCCGGCTGGTCGAGGTCACCTCCGGCGATTACTACGGCAAGGGCTATGCCGACATCCCGGCGCGGCTCCCCTCGATCAAGAACACCACGGCGGAGCTGGGGTGGAAGCCGAGCACCGACATGCGCACGGCGCTGAACGCCATTTTCGACGCCTACGCGCACGCGTTGCCCAGCGCCTCGGCATTGTTGTCGCGCGACGCCTGAGGCGGACATGGCGCGGCTCATCGGGCTGAAAGTCGACGTGGATACCCTGCGCGGCACGCGCGAGGGTGTGCCGCGGCTGGTGAACGCGCTCAAGCGACATGGGGCGGATGCGACGTTCTATTTTTCGGTGGGTCCAGACCACACCGGCCGGGCACTGCGTCGCGCCTTTCGTCCCGGTTTCGCCAGCAAGGTCGTGCGCACCTCGGTGCTCAAGCACTATGGATTGAAAACCCTGCTGTATGGCGTGTTGCTGCCCGGGCCGCACATCGGTCGCAAGGCCGGGGATATCATGCGCGCCACGCGCGATGCCGGTTTCGAGGTGGGATTGCACACCTACGATCACGTGCGCTGGCAGGATTTCGTCGCGCGCCGCGGCGAGCGCTGGACGCGGCGCGAATTCGAGCGCGGCCTGTCCGCCTTTACCGAAGTTTTCGGTACGCCGCCTGCCTCGCATGCGGCCGCGGGCTGGCAGATGAACGCGCATGCGCTGCAGCTGGAAGCGGATTCCGGGCTGAGCTACGCCAGCGATTGCCGCGGCACCACGCCTTTCTACCCACGTCTGGCCCGGGAGGCGAGTTCATGCCTGCAGTTGCCGACGACCCTGCCTACCTTCGATGAGCTGCTGGGGCGCGATGGCGTGGAGGAGGACGGCCTGGCCGACGCGGTGTTCGAGCGCATCGAGCGAACTTCGGCAAACGTGCCGCAGGTGTTCACCCTGCATGCGGAACTGGAGGGCATGCTGCTGCTCGGCGCCTTCGACCGGTTGCTGGAGAAATGCCACCGCAACGGGATGAAGCTGGTGCGGCTCGCGGCCATCCGCGATTGGGCCGTGGAGCGGGAGCTCCCGCTGGCTCCGATGGGCATGGGCGAGGTGCCGGGGCGTTCGGGCACGCTGGCCGTGCAGGGCCCGGCGGTGCGCAACCTGCGTCCCTCGGAAACAGCGCCCCCGGCCGCGCCGCCTGCCACCGCGACACCGCCGAGTGCCTTGCGCCCGAGCGTGCCGGTCCAGCGCGTGTGAGCCGCGGTCTCGTCCTGGGCTGCGCCCTGGGCCTGCTGGCGCTGTGGTTCGCGGCGCTGGCGGCGCGCCCGCTGTTCAATCCCGATGAAGGCCGTTACGCCGAAATCCCACGCGAGATGCTGGCCGGCGGCGACTGGGTGATCCCACACCTGAACGGCTTCGCCTACATCGAAAAGCCGCCGTTGCAGTACTGGGCCACGGCGCTGGCCATCGCCGCCTTCGGCGCATCGGCCTGGGTCGCGCGCCTGTACACCACGCTGTGCGCCTTCGCCTGCGTGGCCGTCATCGCCTGGACCGCGCACCGCCTGTGGGGCGCGGCGGCGAGTTGGCGCGCCGCGGCGGTGTCGGGAAGCCTGCTGCTGTTCCTGGTGCTGGCCCACGTGCTCACGCTCGACATGAGCCTGTCGTTCTGGATGACGGCCTGCCTGTGCGCCTTTCTGCTGGCCCAGGATCATGCGCAGCGCGCGGATGCGCGCGCCGCTCGTCGTGCCATGCTCGCGGCCTGGGTATGCGCGGCGCTGGGCGTGATGACCAAGGGCCTCGTCGCCGCGCTCATCCCGGGGGCCGTGCTGCTGATCTACACGGCGTACCGCCGCGACCTCTCGCCCTGGCGCCGTCTGCACGCTCTGCCCGGTCTTGCGCTGTTCCTGGCGATCACCGTGCCCTGGCACGTGCTGGCGCAACGCCGCCTGCCGGATTTCGCCGAGTTCTTTTTCGTGCGCGAACACTTCGCGCGTTTCATGACGCCGGTGGCGGATCGCGAGCAACCGGCGTGGTTCTTCGCGGTGATGTTCCTGGTGGGCACGCTGCCTTGGACGGGGGGCGCGCTGCGGGCGCTGGCCACCGGCTGGGCCCGCTTGGATGCGCCGGGGTTCGATACGCGCGCCTTCCTGCGGCTGTGGGTGCTGTTCATCCTGTTGTTCTTCTCGCTCTCGGACTCGAAGCTCATTCCCTACATCCTGCCGGCGCTGCCGGCCCTGGGGCTGCTGATGGCGGCGCAACCCGCGGATGTCCGGCGGCGCGATGCGCTGCAGGCTTCGCTCCTTGCGCTGTGCGTCGGAGCGGCGCTCGCGGCGACCTTGGCAGCGCTGCCCTGGCTCGCGCAATCGGCCGAGCGCGCGCCGTACTTCCTGGCCCTGCGTCCGGCCATGGGCGGGGCGGCGGCCTTGCTGCTGTGGGCGGGGCTGTGGAGCAGGCGGTGCTGGCATACGAATGCGGATCCGGCGCTGCCCTTGGCGGCCGGCTGGACTGCCGCGGTGCTGCTGCTGCTGCTGGGAGCGCGCGCGCTCGCGCCGGTGTACTCGGGAGCGACGCTGGTGGAGGCGCTACCGGCCGCGGTGCGTGCCACGGCGCCGGTGTACAGCGTGCGCACCTATGACCAGGGCTTGCCCTTCTATTGGCGCCGACCGGTCACGCTGGTGGAGTACCGCGGCGAGCTGGACTATGGACTGCGTCACGATCCGCACCGTGCCATCGCCAGCATCGAGGAGTTCCGGTTACGATGGCAACAGCTCGATCAAGGCTTCGCCATCATGGAACCGGATACCCTGAATACCCTGCGCGCGCAGGGCCTGCCCATGCGCGTGGTGGCGCGCGATGTGCATCGCGTGCTGGTGGCGCGGCGATGAATTGGCTCACCTGGCTGCTGATCTTGTCGGGCGTCGGTTTGAATGCCGCGGCGCAGTTGCTGCTCAAGACCGCGACCCGGTCCCTTGCGCCATTGGGCCCCTTCGGCGCCCAGACCCTGCCGCAGTACCTGCTGGTGCTGGCGCGAAACCCGCCGTTCTGGGCGGGCATGACCTGCTACGGGCTGTCGGTGTGCGTGTGGATCGCGGCGCTCACCAAGGCACCGGTGAGCACCGCCTATCCCATGCTCTCGCTCGGTTACGTGGTGGTGACCCTGGCGGCGGTGGCGTGGCTGGGCGAGACGCTCGATGCGGCGAAGATCGTGGGCATCGGGCTGATCTGCGCCGGCGTATTCTTGGTATCGAGGAATGGAGCATGAAGCCTTTTCTTCCCTTCACCCGGCCGTCCATCGACGAGGCGAGCATCGCCGCCGTGGCCGAGGTATTTCGTTCCGGACAGCTGGCCAGCGGCCCCAAGGTGCGTGAATTCGAGGCGCAGCTGCGCGCCTACCACGGCGGCGAGCGCCATGTGCGGGTGATGACCTCGGCCACGGCGGGCCTGGAAATGGCGCTGGAAGTTGCCGGCGTGCGCGCGGGCGACGAGGTCATCGTGCCGGCCATGAGTTTCGCCGCCTCCGCCAACGTGGTGGCGCGGCTCAAGGCCAGACCCGTGTTCGTGGATGTGGATCTGCTGACGCGCAACATCGACCTCAGCCTTGCGCGCAAAGCCGTGACGCGCAAGACCCGCGCCATCATGCCGGTGCATTTTTCCGGCCTGGCGGTGGACATGGATGCCCTCTACGCCCTGGCGAAGGAGTGCGGTCTGCGTGTGGTGGAGGATGCCGCGCATGCCATCGGCACGCGCCACCGCGGCCGGCTGATCGGCAGCTTCGGCGACCTGGTGGTGTTCAGTTTCCATCCCAACAAGAACATGACCACCATC
>JAFEGC010000510.1 GCA_018240265.1 Pseudomonadota bacterium
CGCGGCGGCGATGTCGGCGGTGGCATCGATAATGCGGCGGTTGAAGGCGAGCAGAGCATCGGGGCGCGCGGCCAGATCGGCCGGCAGCTTGGCGGGATCGGGGTCCAGTCCCACGCACAGCAGGCCGCGATTCAGGATGCGGCCGAGCCGCTGTTGGAAAGTCTCGCTCATCGGCTGGCGGCGCTCATCGGCTGGTCAAGTATCGGCGGGCGGCAGTCATCGGTGGCCAGCATCATAACCAACCGGCGTATGCTGTAGGGTCATGACCCGGAAAGCTGCCTTGCCCGCCAAGCCCCGTTCCCGATTCCGTCCCCGCCTGATCCTGCAGCCCTCGGCGCGGCGCACGGCGCGACACAACACTCACGCGGCCCTGCGGCGTTTTTTCGTCATCGCCGATGCCTGGGAATTGTCCCCGCTCCAGCAGTGCCGCTTGCTGAAAATTCCCTCGCCCATGGTGCTGGCGCGCTACCGCCTGGGGCAGGTGTCGCGCCTGTCGGCCAACCAGCACGAGCGTGTGGTGCTGTTGATCAGCATCCACGCCTCCCTGGGCGGGGAGACGCGACCGGATCACGCCTGGGCTTGGGTGAACCAGCCGAGCGAGGCCGAGCCCTTCGAGGGCGACAGCCCGTTGTATTTCATGCTGGAAAAAGGCCTGCCGGCCCTGCGGGCCGTGGCGCGGATGCTGGTGCGCCTGCAACAGAAGTGAGGACGGCCGGAGCGGCAGCTTTTGAGGTACACTTACCGGCTGTTTTTCTGGCTCACGGCCGTTAAGCGAGAGTGGCGGAATTGGTAGACGCACCAGCCTTAGGAGCTGGCGGGGCAACCCGTGCGAGTTCGAGTCTCGCCTCCCGCACCACTTGAAGGGTAATGAGGACGGATATGCAGGTTTCAGTTGAGAATACGGGCAAGCTCGGCCGGCGTCTAGAAGTGGCCATTCCGGCGGAGCGGGTCGACCGTGAGATATCGGATCGCCTGAAGCGCATTGGCCGCACGGCGCGCCTGAACGGCTTCCGGCCGGGCAAGGCGCCCATGAACGTCATCCGCCAGCAGTTCGGCGCGCAGGTGCAGCGCGAGGTCATCGGCGATCTGCTGCAATCGAGCTTCGCCGCAGCGGTTTCCGAAAGGCAGCTGCAGCCGGCGGGCAGCCCGCAGATCGAGCCGCAATCGCTGGGCGAAGGGCAGGGGCTACGTTACGTCGCCACCTTCGAAGTGTTCCCGGAAATCTCGCTCGCGCCCGTCGAAAATCTGGAAATCCAGCGCACCGTGGCCGAGGTCACGGCCCCGGACGTGGATGCGATGATCGAGCGTCTGCGCAAGGAGCGTCCTGTGTACGGCGCGGCGGATCGCCCTGCGGTGGACACCGACCGTGTGTCGGTGGATTTCGAGGGCAGTATCGACGGCGTCGTCTTCCCGGGCGGCAAGGGCGAGAACGTCGCCATCATCCTGGGCCAGAAGCGCATGCTGCCGGAGATCGAGCAGGGGTTGCTCGCTACCCGCGCGGGCGAGCACAAGGAGGTCACGCTGACCTTTCCAGCCGACTATCGCGCCCAGGATCTCGCGGGCAAGACCGCGGTGTTCAAGATCCAGGTGAAGAGCGTGGAATCCGCCTCGATGCCCGAGTTGAACGAGGAGTTCTTCAA
>JAFEGC010000511.1 GCA_018240265.1 Pseudomonadota bacterium
GCGGCCGCCGCGGCCAGCGCCAGCGAATCGGCGCCGCCGCTCAGCGCCACCACGTAGCCGCGGGCCGCGGCGGGAGTCAGTTCGGCGAGCGAGGCGCGCAGGTCATCCGCGGAAAACACCAAAGGATCTCAGGCGCTTGCTGCGATTATCCAGAAGCGTGGTGATGGGCTGGCGGCACAGTTCCGCCAGATTCTTGATCATGCTGGCCTTGAGCGCCTCGGCCATGGCCTGCGGATCGCGATGCGCGCCGCCCAGCGGTTCCTTGATCACTTCATCGACCAGTTCGAGCTTGCTCAGGCGCTCGGCCGTCAGTCCCATGGCCTCGGCCGCGACTTCCTTCTTGTCGGCGCTTTTCCACAGGATACTGGCGCAGCCCTCGGGTGTGATCACCGAATACACCGAGAACTGCAACATTACCAGCCGATCACACACGCCGATGGCCAGCGCACCGCCCGATCCGCCCTCGCCGATCACGATGGACAGCACCGGCGCGGCGAGATTGGCCATTTCGAACAAGTTGCGCGCGATGGCCTCGCTCTGGCCGCGTTCCTCGGAGCCGATGCCGGGATACGCGCCCGGCGTGTCGATGAGCGTGATGATGGGCAGACGGAAACGCTCCGCCATTTTCATCACCCGCAGCGCCTTGCGATAGCCTTCGGGTTTGGGCATGCCGTAATTGCGCCGCACGCGTTCCTTGGTGTCGCGGCCCTTCTGATGGCCGATGATCATCACCGGCATATCGGCCAGACGCGCAAGCCCGGTGACGATGGCCAGATCATCGCCATACATGCGATCGCCGTGCAACTCATGCCAGTCGGTGAAAATCATCGACACATAGTCGAGCGCGTAGGGCCGCTGCGGATGGCGCGCGATCTGCGTGATCTGCCATGGGTTAAGGTTCTGGAAAATGCTGGTGGTGAGCGTGCGGCTCTTGGCCTGGAGTTTCTTCACCTCCTCGGTGAGCGGCACGCCCGCATCCGAGCCCAGGAACTTCAATTCCTCGATCTTTGCCTCCAATTCGGCGATGGGTTGCTCGAACTCCAGAAAATTCATTGCCATGAAGATGATTCCTCGACACGCACATCGTTACGCGGAGCATACGCCAGATACCAGCCCTCGCGCCCCACCTCGATGGTAAGCTTGTCGAGGAACTCGCGGCTGGGGCGGATGTTCCAGGATTCTTCCAGGTTGAGTCGGCCCGAATACTGTTCGCGGTTAAGCACCACGCTCACATTGCAGTTGCCGCGCACATAGGGCTTCAATAGCGCCTCGAACTGCGCCATGCCGGCGGGCATGTCGAACTGCCTGGGCCAACGAATCCACAGGCGGCGCGCAAAACGCTCGCGCGCCCGGTCGATGTCCATGAGCGACTTGCCCTGCATGCGCCAGCTTTCGGTGAAATCGTCGAAACGCAGCGTACCTTCCACGATCAGCACCACGTCCTTGACGATGATGTCGCGGTGCTGCTGGTACACCTCGTCGTACAAACTCACCTCCATACGCCCGGTGCGATCATCGAGGATGAGGATGGTGCGGTTGGGCCGGCGGCGGATATCGAGCACCAATCCCGCGATGGTCGCGGGCTTCCCGCCCCAGCTACGCCCGCCTTCGGCCGCCGCCACCGGTTTGGG
>JAFEGC010000512.1 GCA_018240265.1 Pseudomonadota bacterium
ATGTCCTGAGCCTGTATGACCGTGATCCGATAGCCCCACTCATCACAATTGAGGGGACAACGATCATGATTCATGCACGGCTCTGTCGATCCGGTCGCGGCGCGGCCACGCTGTTGGCAATGGCGGCGCTGCTGGTGCTTCCAGATCTTGCGCTCGCGCAGGCGTCGCCATTCTTGACTGGCGCCACCTCCCTGCAGACGAACATCCTGGCCTGGGCCACCCCCGTCGCGGTGATCCTGGTGATGGTGCTGGGGTTCATGGCGATGGCCAACCGGATCTCCTGGGGGTGGCCGATCGGGGCGATCATCGGCATCGCCATCATTTTTGGCGCGCCGCAGATCGTGACCTGGATCCGCGGCATGTTCGCGGTGTAGATCCGTGAGCGAGCGTAACGCCGGGCTCATCGGTGACCCGCTGTTCGTGGCGGTGACGCGCCCACCGATGCGCTGGGGCGTCACGTTCTCGGCGCTCTTGTTCAACCTGGTGTTCACGATGGAGGTGTTCCTGCTGACCAAGAACCTCCTGACCCTGCTGATCGCCTTGCCGATCCACGGTGTGTGTGCGCTGCTGTGTCTGCGGGATGCTCGGTTCTTTGATCTGCTATTGATCTGGGGTCGCACACGGCTGCCGGCCTATGCGCGGAACTTTCGGGTGTGGAAGGCCAGCAGCTATTCGCCGCTCTCAATCGATCCGCCGAAGATCAACGGGCTGCGCCGACATGTAGATGCGGCTCAGGTCGCGCACCGTGTGCGGGCAGCGGTGCTCGTCCCATGAAACACGCCGCCGCCATGAGCCGCGAGGCCGCCGTGGCGCAGCACATCCCCTATGCCGCGCATGTCGCGCCGAATGTGGTGCGGACGCTCTCCGGGGACTATGTGCAGGCGTTTCGTCTGGCAGGCGCGAGCTTCGAGAGCGCGGACGATGAAGCGCTGAACAACTGGCATGAGCGGCTCAACGTGACCTGGCGGAACCTCGCCGCTCCCCATGTCGCGCTCTGGACCCATGTGATCCGGCGGCGCGAGACGGTGTCGGGAGCTCCGGTGGAAGGCACGGGCTTTGCCGACCAGCTGGCCGCCAAGTACCAGCAGCGCCTGTCCGGCGAGACGCTCATGGTCAACGAGATCTGTCTGTGCCTGGTGTATCGGCCGGTGACGGGAGCGGCCACGGGACTGGCCGCCAAATGGCTCTCACGGCGCGCGCGCGGGGCGAACACGGGTGATCTGGCCGATGCGCTCGACGTGTGCGAGAAATTGGGGCAGACGTTGCGGGCGTCGCTGGCGCGCTACGAACCGGAAGGTCTGGGCGTCTATACACGCTCCGAGAGGGCCCATTCCCGATTGCTGGAATTCCTGGCGCTGCTGGTCAATGGCCAGTGGCAGCCGGTGCCGCTGCCGCGCGCGCCGCTCAATGAGGCGCTGGCGACGACGCGGCTGATCTTCGGTTCTGAGGTCATCGAATACCGCCTGGCGACCCGGACCCGTGTGGGCGCCATGCTGGGGATCAAGGAGTATCCGACCCCGACCACTGTCGGCATGCTCAACGCGCTGCTGTCGGCGCCGTTCGAGTTCGTGCTGACGCAGTCGTTCTCGTTCCTCACCAAGGCGACCGGGCAGGGGTTGCTGCAGCGGCAG
>JAFEGC010000513.1 GCA_018240265.1 Pseudomonadota bacterium
CAATCCTTCGATGCCATCCTGCATGATCCACCACGCTTCGGCATTGCCGGTGACTTGTACTCGCAGGTTTTCTACGGCCACTTGGCGCGGCTGCTCAAACCGCGCGGGCGCTTGTTCCACTACACCGGCACGCCCAACAAGCTGACTAGCCGCCGCGATGTACCGGGCGAAGTCGCCGGCCGGCTGCAACGCGCCGGATTGACCACCCGCATCGAGGGCGACGGCATCCTGGCAATCAAGACTCGCGCTTAACACCCGGCAGAGGGCTGGCCCGATGGCGGGCAAGGCAGAATGCATGACCGAAGCCGTGAGCGCATGAGATGGCCTGCGCTGCTGACATCGACGCCAGCCACGTCGGCCGGCGTCGCTCCGCCTATTTCACTGGCGCCATCAGATGCTGGTACGGTGTGCCCGCCCACATGAGGTAAGGCACGCTGGTGTCCGGGTCCGCGCTCTTCGGATATTGAGCGTAGAAGCTGGCATCAGCGCCCACGATCATCACATGTGGCCCGGTCTTGACCCAGTGGTTCTCGGTAGTCGGCTTTTGCGCATAGGGGTCGGTGTTGCTGGCATCGGTGCCGCCGGCCAGCATGTACATGAGACCAACCTTGGCCGGTGGTGCGGTATGCGCCACCCAGGCATGTACCCACTCCATGGCATTGGTATCCATGCACATGGGATCCGGCCCCGGCGTGGCGGGATTGTCCGGCATGCAGGTGAATTGGTTCGATCCCTTGCGCAGCGTGCGCATCTTGCCATCGGCCTCCATGGCGACAATTGTGGCGTGACGGCCGATGGCGGCTGGTGCGGCCGCCATCGCACTCTTGATCATCGCGGCGTCCGCACCAGCCGCCATGTCCGGTTTCTTGTCGTCGGTCAGGGCCAATGGCGCAAGGCTCATGCTCACGGTCATCAATATCAACGAGGTCAGGATGGGTCTTCGCATGTTCGTCTCCGGCTCGTAAGGTTTTGGACGAATGCTGGTGGCACCGGTACGGTGCTGCAACTTGCCGCAGGGTGTACTCCCGCGAGCAAATCCTGTCAAGATCATGAGTATTGGCGCATCGCAGCGGACCACGCGATACTGGCCGAGAGCGACATACGTGATATCGAACCAGATGCATCCGCGGCGGCACGAAATGGTTTTCACGATCTTCCAGGCGCGTGACTGATTGCTGGGTGGCATTGGGCTTTTCCGTGAGCGCCTGAACCTGGGATTCAAGCTAGGCGATGCGCGCATCACCGGCGCTGCATCCGACCGGCAGCAGCGCCGAAATCACCGCACCCGCCGCCATTCCGCGGCGTGAAATCCCGTGGACTGAGATTGTCATTGCATCTCCTGTTTGTTGGCTTGGTAACGGAATTTCCAGCATACGACCGGCCGGACCGCCGATAGAACCCGGACAGGTCTGGTACGCCGGAATCGAGATGGTCATCCCCTACATCTGCCCGGAGATGCCCGAAGCGCAGCGCGACGGGCTTGCCGATTGCGTCAAGGTGCCGCTGGTGTATGGGACAGTGATCATCCGCAACTGGCGGGCGCTGAAGTCGCTGGGCGTGTCGAGGGCTTATTGCCCCGGCAGCTGTTTTTCCGAAGTCTACATAGACCTTCCGGTAAGTATGGGC
>JAFEGC010000514.1 GCA_018240265.1 Pseudomonadota bacterium
GTTGACGCCGGCGCCGCCTGCGCGGAAATGCACGATAAGCTTGTGCAGGACGTGAAGGCCAAGCGGGTGCAGGTCGATGAAATCTGGGCCTTCAACTACTGCAAGGCGCGCACGGTTCCGCTCGCCAAGTCCGCTCCCTCCGATGCTGGCGATATCTGGACGTGGACGGCCATTGACGCCGACTCCAAACTGATCGTCAGCTATTTGGTCGGGGATCGCTCCGGTGAGAGCGCAATCGAGCTAATGGACGATCTGCGCAGCCGTCTGGTCAACCGCGTGCAACTCACCACGGACGGCCACAGCGCCTATCTGGACGCCGTGGAAGGCGCTTTCGGCGGCGATGTGGACTATGCGCAACTGATCAAGGTCTATGGCCCCACGCCGAGCCCGCCGGGCCGCTACAGCCCCGCAGAGTGCAAAGGCATCAAGAAGATCAAGGTCGCGGGCGAGCCTGATCGTCGCCACGTCAGCACTTCCTACGTTGAAGCGCACAATAAGACGATGCGGATGCACATGCGCCGGTTTACCCGTCTCACGAACGGCCACAGCAAGAAGGTGGCGAACCATGCGCACATGGTGGCGCTCTACACTGTGTTCTATAACTTCATCCGTCGCCACGGATCGCTGCGCATGACCCCGGCAATGGCGGCAGGTATTGCACCCACCTTCCTGAGTTTTGAGGATGTGCTGGCACGTGTGGATGCAGCTAACTCGCCGAAGCCGCGCGGCCCGTACAAGAAGCGCGACCTTCAAATTTCAAAGTGAGACAGTCCCACCGCGTCGCGCAAGTTGCCGCCGGAATCGCCCGGCCGTTAAAATCAACCGTTTGTTCTTGCGTTGCTTGCGTGCCAGGACTTGCGCAGGCACATCATCCGGTCCGGAAGGAATCCGCAAATGAAAACAGCCCTGATCACCGGCATTTCCGGACAGGACGGCGCCTATCTGACCCAGTTTCTGCTCGAAAAGGGGTATCGGGTCTATGGCGCGTACCGGCGCACCAGCTCGGTGAACTTCTGGCGCATCGAGGAACTGGGCATCGCGCAGCATCCGAACCTGGTGCTGGCGGAATACGACCTTACCGACTCGGGTTCCAGCTTGCGGCTGTTGCAAACCTCCGAAGCCGACGAGGTGTACAACCTCGCTGCGCAGAGTTTCGTCGGTGTCTCGTTCGACCAGCCGATCACCACGGCCAAGATCACTGGGCTGGGTGCGATGAACCTGCTGGAGGCGATCCGGATCGTCCATCCACGCACGCGTTTCTACCAGGCCTCGACTTCCGAAATGTTCGGCAAGGTGCAAGCGGTGCCGCAGAACGAATCCACGCCGTTCTGGCCGCGCAGCCCCTATGGCGTGGCCAAGCTGTTCGCGCACTGGGCGACGGTCAACTACCGCGAATCGTTCGGGATCTTCGGCGCCAGCGGCATCCTGTTCAACCACGAATCCCCGCTGCGCGGGCGCGAATTCGTGACGCGCAAGATCACCGATGGCGTTGCCCGCATCAAGCTGGGCAAGCTCGACACCCTGGAACTCGGCAACCTGGATGCGAAACGCGACTGGGGGTACGCCAGGGAATACGTCGAAGGCATGTGGCGGATGCTGCAGGTCGATGAAC
>JAFEGC010000515.1 GCA_018240265.1 Pseudomonadota bacterium
GTGCCTGGGTGCGCGGGGCCCGCTGCGCCGGGCGATCACCTGGAAGGATGCGCGTGCGGATGCTGCGACGGCAAAGCTGATCGATGCCGCGCACCGGCAGACGCTGTACCGCCAGACCGGTATGCCCATCGATGGCCGCTACCTGGGTCCGATGTTCCGATATCACTGGCCGACGCATTCGGCGGACGTGAAATCCATCCTGTCGGCCAAGGATTTCATCGTCCAGGCGCTCACCGGCAGTCGCGTCACCGATCCATCGACCGCAGCCGGCTATGGCGTCTTCGACTTGCTGACGCAAACCTTCGATGCCGGTCTGTGCAAACTGTGGAACATCGCGCCCGCCTCGTTGCCCGCGGTGGCGCCCGCCCATGCGGTGGCCGGCGAGTTGCACAGCGCCGGCGCGGCGTTGCTGGGTCTGCAGCCCGGCGTACCGGTGAGCGTGGGTGCGGCCGATTCGGTGGCGAGTGCTTTTGCAATGATGGGGCTGGAAGAAGGCATCGCTTGCATCAACATGGGGTCCAGCACCGTCATCCTGGATGCCGTGCGCGAGCCGCGGCTCGACCCGGCATCGCGTTACCTGCTCACGCCGCATGTGGAGCCTCACTGGTACGGCCGTGAAATGGATTTGCTGGCCACCGGCACCGGCTATCGCTGGTTGAGCGAACTGCTGGGCATGAGCGACGGGGAGCTGGATCGGCGTGCTGCAGGCTCGCCGATCGGCGCGCGCGGGCTGATGTTCTCACCCTACCTCGCCGGTGGCGAACAGGGTGCCCTGTGGGACTCTGCGTTGCGCGGCGCCGTTTCCGGCCTGGGCTTGCAGCACCAAGCCGCTGATCTGGCGCGGGCGTTCCTGGAAGGGGTGGGGTTCGAGATCCGACGCTGTCTGGAAGTGCTGGCCGAAACCACACCGGTGCGCCAGGTGGTGCTGTCCGGGCACCTGGCCGAGTACCCGTCCAGCCTGCAGATGCTGGCGGACATTTTGCATCGGCCGATCGAGGTGCACCCGCCGGGTTCGACGGCAGCCAGTGGCGCGGCGCTGGGCGCATTGCAGATGTTGCATGCCTTGCAGATGCCGGGCTCGGCACCGGTCTTGCCCGGTGCACGTGATCCTCGCACCCTGGCCGCTCCCGGCGCCGACGCCGCAGCTTATGACGAGCTGTACGCACGCTATTTGCGAAGAACGGCCGCGCAGAGAACCGCCGATGCAGATTCACTGGTGTGATACCGGGCAATCTTTCGATGCGCGGGCCGCGAATTCACAACGGCTGGGCGCAAGTTTGGAGATTCCCCAGGCGGGGCTGACCATGGGCATCGCCACCCTGCGCGAAGCCCGCAACATCCTGCTGCTGGCGGCGGGAGCGGCCAAGCGCATGGTCCTGAAAATGCTGATCGATGGCGCCGCGCATCCCGACTGGCCGGTGACCAGCCTTGCCGGTCATGCCGGACTCACCGTCATCGCTTCCGAGCCATTGCGTTCAGCGGCCGACTGAACAGCCGGTCTCGCCTGCCTTGCAGCCGCGTGGCGCGACGGCGAAAAACCGTGCGCCGAACTCAGTAACGATACCGCACGCTGAGCTGGTAGAAGCGCCCGACCGCACCTGCCTGGTCGAG
>JAFEGC010000516.1 GCA_018240265.1 Pseudomonadota bacterium
TGCGCTACCTGCAGGCCTGCGGGCAGCGCGAGGAGGAAATGCCCTACAACAACATCGTGGCCTACAACGGGCATGGCGCGGTGTTGCACTATCAGCACCTGGACCGCCGGCCGCCGGCCCAGCGCTTATCCTTTCTGCTCGATGCCGGCGGGCAGTATCGCGGCTATGCCAGCGATATCACGCGCACGCACGCGGGCGCGCCCGGTGCCTTCGCCGAGGTGCTCGCTGCCATGGAGCGGGCACAGCTGGCGTTGTGCGCCGAGATCCGCAGCGGCACGGATTTTCGCGATGTGCACCTGAGCGCGCACCGGCGCATCGGCGATGTGCTGCACAGCGCGGGCCTGACGCGCATCGGCGGCCAGGACGCGGTGGAAGCGGGACTGACCTCGGTGTTTTTCCCGCACGGCATCGGTCATCTGCTCGGCCTGCAGGTGCATGACGTGGGCGGCGTAATGGGCGATCCGGCCGGACACGAACGTCCCCGCCCCGCCGGCCATCCTTACCTGCGCCTCACACGCATGCTGGAGCCGGGCGTGGTGGTCACGGTGGAGCCCGGCATTTACTGGATCGACTCGCTGCTGAAGGCAGCGGCAGCGGACAAGCGCGGTGAGCTCATCGACTGGCAGCGGGTGGACACGCTGCGCCCCTACGGCGGCATTCGCATCGAGGACAACGTGGTGGCCACCGGCGGCGACCCCGAGAATCTGACCCGCGCTGCTTTTGCCAAGCTCGCGGCCTGATCGAGCGCAGCTGGCGCGACACGCGCCGGCCGCCTGCGATCTTCCCGGTTCGACGCCCGGCCCTCAAGCCGGCAAAACGCAATGCCCGCGGCGCTCGCGGCCGCGGGCATCACATTCGAAAGTGGAACAGAACTCGGGAGCGATCCTATCGCTTCGCCAGCAGGTTCCTGATTTCTTCTAGCAGCACTTCGGAGCGCGGTGGCGGCGGCGGGGGTGCAGCCGGGTCCGGCTTCTTCAGCTTGTTGAGGCTGCGGATGGCCATGAAAATTGCCAGCGCGATTATCAGGAAGTCGAAGATGGACTGCAGGAACACACCGTACTTCACCAGCACGGGAGTCTTGCCATCAGGCGCCATGCCCAGGCTGATGACCAGATCCGTGAAGTTCACGCCGCCGATCGCCTTGCCCAGTATCGGCATGATCACGTCGCCCACGAACGAGGACACGATCTTGCCGAATGCTCCGCCGATGATGACGCCGACCGCGAGGTCGACGACATTGCCCTTCATCGCAAATTCCTTGAACTCAGATGCGAAACTCATACTCCTTGTACCTCCGTTAGAATCATTGCGCCGGAAGCTACAGCCTACGTGAGTCTCCACGGGCAAGCAAAACAGATTGCCGTAGCGTTTCGCCGGGTACCGCAGGGTGCGTCGCGCAAGCACGGTCCATAACGAAAAAGCCCGGCGGAGCCGGGCTTCTGTCATCGAGCCGTCAGGTGGAAAAGATCAGGCGGCGGCGCGCTTGCGCTTCGGCTTCCGCCCGGCCTCATCGGCCGCGTCCGACTTCGCCGGCGTCTTCTTCTTTGCCTTGCCTTGCTTGCCGGCGGACTCCTCGGCGGGCGCCGCAGACGGAACCGGCCCATCGACCAG
>JAFEGC010000517.1 GCA_018240265.1 Pseudomonadota bacterium
TCCTTGATGACCTGCAATCGCCGCTCGCGCAATGCCTGCGCGATGGCAGGTCCATCGCGCCCGGCCAGCGTCTGCGCATCCGGTTTCACCGCGGCCGCCGCCTGTGCGGCCTTGGTCAGCCACTGGCGCTGCGGGTAGGGTTGGTCCTCGAAACCCTGCCGGCCGCGGCCGTCGGCCTCGCAGGCGAGCAGCACCTCGGCGAAGCGCTGCGGGCGGCGCAAGGCATCGGTGCGCTCCAGTAGATCGAGCACCGTGGCGGGGCGCAGTTCCCGCGCGCGATGCACGATGCCGTGGTAGCGCGCGACCAGCACCGCGAGTTCGCGGTGCGCGCCGGGTACGCGCAGGCGCTGGCACAGGGCCTCGATGAGCGCAACGCTCTGTTCCTCGTGTCCAAGGTGCCGAGGCCACTCGGCGGGCGGCGTGGTGCCCTTGCCGAGGTCATGGGTGAGCGCGGCGAAACGCACGCCCAAGTCGGGCGAGAGACGGGCCGCCGTATCCAACACCATCAGCGTGTGCACGCCGGTGTCGATTTCCGGGTGCCAGCGCGGCGGCTGTGGCACACCGAACAGAGCATCCACTTCCGGGAACACGCTGCGCAGCGCGCCGCATTCGCGCAGCGTGCGCAGGAATTGCGAGGGCGCGGATTCGGCCAGCGCCTTGGCGGTTTCCGCCCACACCCGCTCCGGCACCAGCGCATCGACCTCGCCCTCGCGCACCATGCGGCGCATGAGCTCGAGAGTCTCCTCGGCAACGGTGAAACCCAGCGGCGCGAAGCGCGCCGCGAAACGCGCCACGCGCAGGATGCGCACCGGATCCTCGGTAAAGGCGGCCGACACATGCCGCAGCAGGCGGGCTTGCAGGTCCGCCTGGCCGCCATAGGGGTCGATCAAGCGCCCGTCCTCGGCGCGCGCGATGGCGTTGATGGTGAGATCGCGCCGGCCGAGATCTTCTTCCAGCGTTACCTGCGGGCCGGCTTCCACCGCAAAGCCGCGATAGCCGGGCGCGGTCTTGCGCTCGATGCGCGCCAGCGCATATTCCTCCTGCGTCTGCGGATGCAGGAACACCGGAAAGTCGCGGCCGACTTCGCGGAAATTCGCCGCCAGCATTTGTTCGCGGGTGGCGCCCACCACCACCCAGTCGCGCTCCTTGACCGGTAGGCCCAGGAGCGCGTCCCGGACTGCGCCGCCAACCAGATACACTTGCATGCATGAATGGTAGCAGCATTGCGCGTTGCGCCCGAGCCGCCGTCCTCGCGGCACTCGCCATGCTCTGCTCGGGTTGTTATCTCATGCAGGCGGCCGGCGGTCAGATGGCGGTGATGTCCGAGCGCCGGCCGATCACGCGCGTGATCGCCGATCCGGCCACGCCGGCCACGGTACGCTCACAGCTCACCACGGTGGAGGCGATCCGGGAGTTTGCCAGCCGGGAGTTACACCTGCCCGACAATGGCAGTTACCGCCAATACGCCGACATCCACCGGGCTTACGTGGTGTGGAACGTGGTGGCCGCGCCGGAATTCTCGGTGCAGCCGCGCCAATGGTGCTTTCCCGTCGCCGGCTGCGTGGCCTACCGCGGCTATTTCAAGCAGGCGCGTGC
>JAFEGC010000518.1 GCA_018240265.1 Pseudomonadota bacterium
GCCCGCCGGCGCGGCGCCGATGAGCCCCGCTACGACAAAAAACGCGGCGGAGGAAAAATCGCCGGGGACACGCAGGTCGCGCGCGTGCAGACGCGATGGCGGTTCCAGCTCCACTCGCCCGCCGCCGGTGTGGATACGCGCGCCCAGCGATTCGAGCATGCGCTCGCTGTGATCGCGCGACACCGCCGGCTCGATCACGCGCGTGGGCGAGTCGGCGAACAGGCCGGCGAACAGCAGCGCCGATTTGACTTGGGCGCTGGCCACCGGCATCGCATACTCGATGCCGACGAGCCGCTCCACGCCCTGGATGGACACCGGCGGCGTGCCCTGCGTGGTGCTCACCCGCGCGCCCATGAGACGCAAGGGTGTAGCCACGCGCTCCATGGGCCGCCGGCTCAAGGAGGCATCGCCGACCAGGCGTGAATCGAAGCGCTGGCCCGACAGCAGACCGGTGAACAGCCGCATCGCCGTACCGGCATTGCCCATGTCGAGGTCGCGGCCCGCAGCTTTCAGACCCCGCAGGCCCACGCCGTGCACGATCACCGTGTCGCGAGCCGGAATCTGGACCTGCACGCCGAGAGCCTGCATGGCGCGCCGGCTGGCCAGGCAATCCTCGCTGGGCAGAAAACCTTCCACCCGCGTGGTGCCCTCGCAGATGCCGGCGAGCATCATGGAGCGGTGCGAGATCGACTTGTCCCCCGGCACGGTGAGTTCGCCCGCAACCTGCGCCGTGGGCCGTGCCTGGTAATCCCGCATGGGTGGCGTCACATCACGGCTTTGGGATACGAGCCCAAAACCTTGTACAGCGTGGCGATGCGTTCCACCTCGGCCAACGCCGCCGCCACCGGCGGATCGGATACGTGACCCTCCAGGTCGACAAAGAACACGTAGTCCCACTTGCGCTTGTGCGAGGGTCGCGATTCGATCCGGGTCATGTTCACCCGGTGCTTGGCCAGCGGCTCCAACAGCCGGAACAGCGTGCCGGCATCGTCGGTGCCACTGGCGGACACCAGCAGCGTGGTCTTGTCGGCGCCGCTTCCGGAAAAGAGTTTGCGTCCCACCACCAGGAAGCGGGTGCTGTTGTCGTCGCGATCCTCGATTTCCCGCGCCAGGATGGACAAGCCATAAAGCTCGGCGGCGGCCTCACCGGCGATGGCCGCGGAGCCTCGCTCATCACGCGCCCGGCGCGCCCCTTCCGCGTTGCTCGACACCGGCACGCGTTCCACCTCGGGCAGATGCTCCTCCAGCCAGCCGCGGCACTGGGCCAGCGCCTGCGCATGCGCGCAGATGCGCTTAACGCCGCGCAGATCGGAGGAGCGCGCCATGAGGTAGTGATGGATGCGCATTTCCACCTCGCCGCAGATTTTCAACGGCGAGTTCAGGAACAGATCCAGGGTGTGATTGACCGAGCCTTCGGTGGAATTTTCGATGGGAACCACACCGAAGTCGGCCACGCCGGACTCGACCTCGTGGAAAATCTCGCTGATGGTCGGCAACGGCAGCGCCCGTACCGAATGGCCGAAGTGCTTGAGCACCGCCGCCTGGGTGAAAGTACCCTCCGGACCCAGGAACGCCACTTTCAGCGGCTCC
>JAFEGC010000519.1 GCA_018240265.1 Pseudomonadota bacterium
TCGGTATCCTCGATGCGCAGCACGAACACGCCGCCGTGCCGGCGCGCGTACAGCCAGGAAAACAGCGCAGTGCGAACCCCGCCGATGTGCAGAAAGCCGGTGGGACTGGGCGCGAAGCGGGTGCGAACCTTGTTCATAAGGACGCGCATGGTAGCAGACGGGGCGCTGCGGCCGGGCCGAGCGCCATCAGGGCCGGAGCGGCGAGGAGATCGAGGCGATGTCCGCCAGCAGCGCTTCGGGTGAGGCCTGATGACCCAGAAAAATCCGCAACCGCTCGCGCGCCGGCAGCGCATCGCCCGAGGCCAGCAGCTGCGATGACAGCCAGGCGTACCAGCGCGGATTCCCGGCATCGAAGCCGCCGATCGCCGCCGCCGTGCGCGTGCGAATCTCGGCCGTGATCACCGCGCCCAGCCCATAGTGCACCATGTAGCCCGGATCGCTCACCAGCTGCGAGCGCACCGCCCACCAGGATAGTTCGGGATGCGGCACGATGTTCAAGTAGCGCCCGGTGATGTCGGTCCAGAGCCTGTTGGGGTCCAGTGTCGGATCGCGAAGCAAGC
The DNA here is from genome assembly GCA_018240265.1 of Pseudomonadota bacterium. GTDB lineage: Bacteria > Pseudomonadota > Gammaproteobacteria > Steroidobacterales > Steroidobacteraceae > TMP-86. Next base: position 561 of record JAFEGC010000519.1, read on the forward strand.
GCAGCTCGAACAGCCCCCAGGCCGCATCCAGCACGACGCCGGCGTATTGCTCGCGCAGTCCATCGGCGCGCGACACGGCCCGGCCCAGGTACTTGCTCTGCCAGCGCGGCGCATACACCGACCAGGAAGGCACATCCGCGAGCGCCTCGATGAACGTGGTATCCGGCCAGAACAGCGCGGGCCGCGCGCGGATGGCCATGAAATGCACCGCATGGCCCGTCTCATGCACCAGCTCGTTCAGCACGCCCAGACCGCCCCGATCGTCATTCGCCGATACGCGCGCCAGCGCCGGCCGCCAGTGGCCCTCGATCATGCGACCAATCCGCACCGTGTCCGAATAAGCCAGCGGCGCCTTCCCCGGACGTGGGTCGATGTCGAACAGGATACCCAGCCGCCGCGGATCCGCGCCCAGGTCCGCGAAGAACCGCTGCTGCAGGGACAGCAGCGCATCCCGCGGGATGGATGCCGACAGCGCGCGGCTGGCGGTGGAATGACGATAACGATAATCCCAAGGCTCCGCGGGCGCGCCGTCACGATTCGCCGCCGCCCACGCCGCAAGGATGCGGACCAGCCAACGCTGGGCCTCCTCAGCGCTGATGCCGAACGAGGCCGCCGCCTCATGAACCGGCGACTGCCCGCGGGCGAATGCCGCCGCGTGCGCCCGGATCAAGCGCCGGTACGGACTGTCCGCCTCGCTGCCGGCATTGACGGTCCGCCACAGCGGCTCCAAGGCTAGGAACAACGCCTCGCGCCGCGCCGGCTCTTCGATCTCCTGCAACGACTGCAGGGCCGCCACCCGAGTCATGCGCGGGCCCTCGAAAGCGATTTGATTCCCGGGTGAATCGAAGCAGGCATACAGCGCGGCGCTCAGGCGCGCGCCCTGCAAAGAAGGATCGGCGGCATCCCCGCAACGCGCCGACACCGCGGTTGAGTCGGTGCCGTCCTCACTCAACTCCTCGAAGGTACGCTGCAGCGAAGCCTGGATATCGCACGGAAGTAAATTATTAGATTTATTCTTTATGCTATTG
>JAFEGC010000051.1 GCA_018240265.1 Pseudomonadota bacterium
CCCGCGAGGGCCAGGATGAATGTCGAAACGAATCGGATGTATGGCTTCACACCTGCTCCCTACGCCGGTACTAACCGGATCAGGTTCAACGGGTTCGCGGGTCCACCCGCGTCTCAGGTCTGTCGAAGACCACCCCAAGGTCCGTGCAGTGTAGCCGCAGCGCGCGGCACATGCAAAGATGCCCACCATGCAATTCTTTCAAGTCGATGCCTTCACCCGCGAAGCCTTCACCGGCAATCCGGCACTGGTGGTGCTGGGCGCGGACGATGTGCCAGAGCCACGCTTGCAAGCCATCGCGCGTGAGTTCAAGCAGGCCGAGGTGGCCTTCGTGCTGGCACCAGACGGTGCCGACCACGACGTGCGATTGCGATTCTTCAACGCGCGCAAGGAGGCGCCCTTCGTCGGTCACGCCACGATCGCGGCGCAGGCCGTGCTGCTGTCGCACGGTCTGCGGCCGGCAGGCGTGGCACGTCAGAAATCCGGCACGGGGATTTTGGAGGTGCGCGCCGAGTCCAGCGCCGATGGCGGCGTGCAGGTGGAATTCCGGCAAGGCGCGCCGGAACTGACCTGCCCGCTGCCGCTGCAGGAAACGCTGCGTGTCGCCCAAGCGTTGCGCATTCCGGGCGAGCAACTGCACGAGCGTCTGCCGGCGCGCGTCGCGCGCAAGGGCTCGACTCGTTTACTGATTCCGGTGTCCGCACCGCCGGTGCTCGATGCTGTACGACCGGACCGCGAAGCCCTGCTCACGCTCGGCCGCGACATCGGTGCGGAAGGTTTTTTTGCCTTCGCGGCGGCGCGCACGCCGCAGGGCATGCGCACCTGGTCGCGCATGTTCTGCCCCGCCATCGGCATCGACGAAGACCCGGTGAGCGGCAATGCGCACGCCATGCTGGCCGCGTACCTGTGGGAGGCCGGCGAACTGGAACCGGGCGACCCGCGCTTTACCGGCCTGCAGGGCGCGCAGATGCAAAGGCCGGGGCGGGTGCAGGTCACACCGGAAATCGAAGCCGGTCATTTGCGCGCGGCACGCATCGGCGGCGCGGCCATCATCATCGGCACCGGCACGCTGCACCTCTGAAACCGCATCGCCGCCATGTCCGAGATGCACTTTCAACGCGTCGCCCGAGCTGCCGATGTTCTCGAAGGCAGCATGCTGCCGGTGCAGCTATCGGACCGCCGCATCGTGCTGTGCCACACGCGCAGCGGATGGTATGCGCTCGACGATGTGTGCACCCACGCCGACGCCAACCTGCACGAGGGCCGGCTGCGCGGCACCAAGCTCATCTGCCCGTTGCACGGGGCGGCCTTCGACTGCCGCAGCGGCGCGGTGCTGAGCAAACCCGCCACCGTGGCACTGTGTACTTATGAGGTGCGATGCGTGGGGGAGGAGGTGCAAGTGGCGCTACCGAAAAGCTAGCCGAAAGCTTCGGCGTCGATTTCCACCACCACCGGCCCGCGCCGCCGCGCGAACTGCTGCAGCGCCGCCGACAGCGTCGCCGCATCGCGTACGCGGCAATGGGCCAGACCGTACGCCGCCGCGAGTTGCGCCAGATCCGGCGGCACCAGATCCACCGCAGTGGGTTGCACGCCGGCGCCGATCATCGAGGTCTTGATCTCGCCGAAGCCGTTGTTGTTCCACACCATCACGGCCACCCAGGCGTTCAGGTCGCGCAGCGTGGCCAGCTCTTGCAGGGTGAACTGCAGGCCGCCATCGCCCACCAGCGCGATCACCGGGCTCTGTGGTTGGGCCAGCGCCGCGCCGTTGGCGGCGGGCAGCGCGTAGCCCAGCGTGCCGAAGCCGCTGGCGGAATTGAACCAGGTGGCTGGCGCAGCGGCCTCGAATCCCAGATTGCCGGCATACACAGGCTGCGTCGAATCGCCGACGATCAAATGACCCGGCAGCGTGTCGCGCAACTGGTCGAGGAAGCGCAGTTGTGCGCGCATCGCGGGCGTGAGCGCCGCGGCGGCGGCCGTGCGTGCTTGCGTAGTGCACGCGGCCGGCGCCGCGTCTGACGCGCGTGCCGGTGCGGCGCCGAGTCGCGCCAGCAGCGCCTCCACCGTGCGGCGCGCATCGCCCAGCAGCGCAAGCTCGGGGCGCGCATTGCGCACCATTTGCTCGGCATCGATGTCGATGCGCAGCAGCTGCGGCGGCTGCGGGAATTCACTCAAGGCATACATGTCGTAATCCGTCGGTCCCATCTCGGTACCGATGGCCAGCGTCAGGTCGGAGCCGGCCACCAGCGCGCGCACCGCTTCGAGCGAGGGGCTGAAAGACATATTCAGCGGATGCGCGGGCGGCAGAATGCCGCGGCCATTGATGGTCATGATCACGGGCGCCTGCAGCCGCTCCGCCAGGCGCGCCACGCTCTGCGCCGCGCGCACCGCGCCGCCGCCGGCCAGAATGACCGGTCGCACGCAGGATTGCAGGCGCCGCACCGTCTCGGCGATCAGCTCATCCGGCGCGGCGCCGGCGCTCTGCATCACTGCGGCCGTGGGTGGCGGCAGCATGCCGGCATCCGCGGCCAGCAGATCGCGCGGAATTTCGATGTAGGCCGGACGCGGGCGCCGAGACTGCATGCCGGCGAAAGCACGCGCCAGCACTTCGGGCACCTCGTGCATGCCGGCGACGGAATGCGCGAAGCCGCTCACCTGCGCGGCGAATTGGCATTGATTCGGCATCTCGTGCAGGAAGCCGCGGCCGCTGCCCGCCTCGCCGCGCCGGTTCTGGCTGGCGATGATGAGCATCGGAATCGAATCGGCGTAGGCCTGCGCCGCGGCGGTGGCGATGTTGGTGACGCCGGGACCAGAGATCGTGAAGCAGACGGCCGGCCGGCCGCCGGCGCGAGCGTAACCATCGGCCATGAACCCCAGCGCCTGTTCGTGCCGAGCGCCGACGTGGCGGATGCGCGAGTGTGGCAGGCCGCGATACAGCTCGATGTTGTGCACGCCGGGAATGCCGAAGGCATGGGTGATGCCATAGGCTTCCAGCTCCTCAAGCAGGTACAGTCCCAGGGTCTTGGTCACGCTCATCGCCGTCGCGTTCAGGAATGCGCGGGACGCGCCAGGCTGTCGATCAGCGGGCGGTAATGCGCCAGCGGCTGGGTAGCGAGGCCCGCGACCTTGCCGCGATCGTCCCACAGGCGCACGCGGATGGCCTCACGATACTGCGGATGGGACTCGAAGCGGCGCGCCTCATCGGCCGACATGGGACCGCCCTGCAACCCCAGCGTATGCACCGAGGCGGCGCTGAGCTTTTCGAAGTAACGCGGATTGGTCGCGCACAGGTAGCGCTTCGCCGGCACGTGCAGGCGCACGGCCTCGGCGAACTGCGCGACGGCGCCATCGCCATCCGCGGCGGGCGCATCGCCTGGCTCGGCCCCGCGGCGCAAGGGCTGGCGCAGGCGGCGAGCATGAAGGTGCCCACCCGCGATCTGCGCGGCGCCTGGGCCACGCCCGGGCTCATCGACTGCCACACGCACCTGGTCTTCGGCGGCAACCGCGCCGCGGAATTCGAACAGCGCCTGAACGGCGCCAGCTACGAGGAGATCGCGCGCGCCGGCGGCGGTATCCAATCCACCGTCAATGCCACACGCGCGACGACGGACGAGGCGCTCCTGCGCGCCGCGGTGCAGCGCGCGGCGCGGCTGTGTGCCGAGGGCGTCACCACCGTGGAGATCAAATCCGGCTACGGTCTCACGCTGGAACAGGAACTGCGGCTGCTGCGCATCGCGCGCGCGGTGGGCGGCGAGCTGCCCCTGTCGGTGCAAACCACCTTCCTGGGGCTGCACGCCCTGCCGGCCGAGCTGCGCGAGCGGCGCGGTGACTTCGTCGATGCCGTGAGCGGCGCATGGCTCGATGCGGTGATGGAACAAAAACTCGCGGATGCGGTGGACGCTTTCTGCGAGAGCATCGCATTCACGCCGGCCGAGACCGAGCGCTTCGTGCAGGCGGCGCGCGCCCGCGGCCTCGGGGTGCACCTGCACGCGGGCCAGCTCAGCGACCTGGGCGCGGCGCAGCTCGCCGCGCGTCACGGCGCCTGGTCGGCGGATCACCTGGAGTACGTGGACGAGGCCGGCATCGCCGCCATGGCCGCCGCCGGCACCGTGGCGGTGATGCTGCCGGCCGCGTTCTACACGCTGCGCCAGGATCATCCGCCGCCGGTGGCGGCGCTGCGGCGCGCCGGCGTGCGCATGGCCGTGGCCACGGATTGTAATCCCGGCACCGCGCCCTGCACCTCGCTCCTGCTGGCCATGAACATGGCCTGCACGCTGTTTCGCCTGACGCCGGAGGAGACCCTCGCCGGCGTCACGCGCAACGCCGCCGCCGCGCTGGGCCTTGCGGATCGGGGCGTGCTGGCGCCGGGCCTGCGCGCGGACCTGGCATTCTGGCAAATCGAACGGCCGGCGGAACTGAGCTACGCCCTGGGCGCCAACCCTTGTATCGGCGTGATACAAGATGGAAGATGGCGGTCATCATGAGCACTCAACCCAACGTTCAATCCCTTCATCCCACCATCGGCCATTGGATCGACGGAGCGGCACTGACGCCGGCCGGCGCGCGTACCTCGGACGTGTTCAATCCGGCCGCGGGCCAGGTGCAGGCACAGCTGAGCCTGGCGGATGCGGCCCTGGTGGATGCCGCGGTGCGCTCGGCGAATGCGGCGCTGCCCGGCTGGGCCGGCACCTCGGCGCTGCGCCGCGCGCGCATTCTGTCGCGTTTCAAGGAATTGGTGGAGGCGCACACCGACGATCTCGCGCGCCTGATCTCGCGCGAACACGGCAAGACCGTGAGCGATGCGCGTGGCGAAGTAATCCGCGGCCTGGAAGTGGTGGAGTTCGCCTGCGGCATTCCGCATCTGCTCAAGGGTGAATATAGCGACAACGTCGGCGCCGGCATCGATACCTACAGTCTGCGCCAACCGCTGGGCGTGACCGCCGGCATCACGCCGTTCAATTTTCCGGTGATGGTGCCGATGTGGATGTTTCCCATGGCGCTTGCCTGCGGCAACACCTTCGTGCTCAAGCCCTCGGAGCGCGATCCCTCGCCCTCGCTGCTGCTGGCCGAGCTATTGAAACAGGCTGGCCTGCCGCCTGGCGTATTCAATGTGGTCAACGGCGACAAGGAGGCGGTGGAGGCGCTGCTGGATCATACGGGTGTTTCCGCCATCAGTTTCGTGGGCTCCACACCCATCGCGCGCATGATCCACGAGCGCGGCACGGCCCACGGCAAACGCGTGCAGGCGCTGGGTGGGGCCAAGAATCACATGGTGGTCATGCCGGATGCGGATCTGGATCAATGTACCGAGGCGCTGGTGGGCGCGGCCTATGGCTCGGCGGGCGAGCGTTGCATGGCCACCTCGGTGGCCGTGGTGGTGGGCGATGCGCTGGCCGACACGTTGATCGGACGCATCCGCGAGCGGCTGAAAACGCTGCGCATGGGCCCGCCGGATCTTGCCGACACCGAGATGGGACCGCTGGTCACCGGCCAGCATCGCGACCGCGTCAAGGGTTACGTGGACCTGGGCGTGCAGGAAGGCGCGGTGCTGGTGGTGGACGGTCGCAACGCGGCGGAGCTGGCCAAGCTGAAAGGCTTCTACCTGGGCGCTTGTCTGTTCGACCGAGTGCAGCCCGGCATGCGCATCTACCAGGAGGAAATTTTCGGCCCAGTGCTGTGCGTGGTGCGCGTGCCCACGCTCCAGGCGGCGGTGAATCTCATCAACCAGCATGCCTTCGCCAACGGCACCAGCATTTTCACCCGCAGCGGCGAAGTGGCGCGCAAGTTCAGCACCGAAATCCAGGTCGGCATGGTGGGCGTGAACGTCGCCATCCCCGTGCCCATTGCGTTCTACAGCTTCGGCGGCTGGCGCTCCTCGCTGTTCGGCGATCATCACATCTACGGCATGGAAGGCGTGCGTTTCTACACGCGCATGAAGTGCGTGACCCAGCGCTGGCCCGCGCCGCCCGAGGGCGAGGCCGCGTTCGTCATGCCCACCATGCGCTGACGAACGCGGGCCTCGCGCCCGGCTCAGCCAGGCATCTCCATGCGCTCGTACCAGGCCGCAAGCCTGGGGCTTCCCACCGTGCGCACCGCGCGCTCGATGGCTTGGTGCTGGCAGGCGCGCGCATTCGCGGCGCGCGCCACCTCGCGCGAATCCGCATCATCGGAACACACCTGCCGCGCGGCAGCGCGCAGGCGCCGGTACAGGACATGTGCGCCCGCATCGGTGTCGAGGTTCAAATCGCCGTAACCGACCCGGACGCTGGGTGGCTCGTCGGGTGTTGCCGCAGCTGCGGTGCCGGTCAGGGCTGCGGCGGTGCCCAGGGCCAGAAGGGCGGCGGCCGCGCGGCCGGCCACGGTCCGGTTGAAGTGCGAGGTTTTCATGAGGCTGCTCCTTGAGTTGGGTATCGAGTCATCGCGCAACGCGATGACCCATGAAACCGCAACCGGCCTCGCGAATCTGCCGTTCCAGCCCGGGTTCGTCCCCGGCGATGACGAGTTCGTCCCGGACGAGGGATTTCCCAGCTCGAAACTCGCCGCCCATGCCTTAATCTAAGCTCATGCGCCTGGCATTCGATTCACTGTCCGAAAGGCTCAAGGATCTGCGCCCGCAGGTGGCCATACTCACCGGCTACTGGCTGTACGTGGCGCTGTCCAACATCCTGTACGCCGCAGCCATGAACGCGAATTTTCAGCAGATGAGCGGCGAAGCGCATTTCGCGCCGTGGGATGTGCGGCTGATGCAGCATGCGGTGCTGTACCCGGCGCTGCTGGTCAGCGTTTGGGCGTCGTTGAAAATCGGCTGGCGGCCGCTGCTGCCGACGACACTGATGCAACTCGTGGTGGCAGTGAGTTTCGCTCTGCTGGGCGCACCGGCCCTGAGCCTGGCGGAGACTTTGCTGGGATATGAGGATCACAAGCCCGGCGGGATATTGGCCACCTGGGCGTCCTGGTTCGATGCCTCCAACCGGCCGCTGTGGCTGGCCAGCGCCACCAGCATGCTGCTGGCCTATGGCTTTGGCCTTGCGCTGGTCACGGGTTTTTCGCTCTATCGCCGCTACGCCCAGGCGCAGATCCAGGTGACGCAGCTGGAGCACGAGTTCAACGCCGCCAAGCTTGCGAGCCTGCGATTGCAGCTCTCGCCGCACACCTTGTTCAACCTGCTGCACGCCATCCATGGCCAGATCGCCTGGGAGCCGAAGGCAGCGCAGGCCATGATCGTGAAGCTGGGCGATCTGCTGCGCCGCCTGCTGCGGGCCAGCGACCGGGATTTTTCCACCCTGGCCGACGAGATACGGTTCGCGCAGTTGTACCTGGAATTGCAGCAACAGCGTTTCGCCGATCGTCTGAGCGTGGAACTGCCGGCACGCGAGGCTCTGCCGGCGCTATGGGTGCCCAGCCTGATCCTGCAACCGCTGGTGGAAAACGCGGTGGTGCATGGTCTGGCCGGCCACGATGGCGCGGTGCGCGTGCGGGTGGAGGCGATGCCGGAAGGCGAAACATTGGTGTTGACAGTGGTCAATACCCTGGCCGAAACGGCCGCCGCAGGTGATGAGGACGCCGGCCAGGGCGAGAACATCGGGCTGCGCAACGTGCGTGAGCGTCTGGCCGTGCAGTTCGGCTTGCAGGCCCGGTTCAGTGCCGGGCCTGGGCAGGACGGCACGTGGTGCGCGCAAATCGTATTGCCGCAACTGCGCGATGTCGCCGCGGCGGGCGGCAGGCGGAGCGTTGCCGGCGCGATGCAAGGCGAAGCGGCACCAAGCAGCGCGGCATCTACCGTGGCTGCGCAAACCAACGGGGCGCGCCGATGAATGTGATGATCGTGGACGACGAGCCGGCGGCGCGGCGCGCGCTGCGCGAGTATTGCGCGAACGCGCCGGACCTCACGCTGGTCGGCGAATATGGCGATCCGCGCGCGGCAATGGAAGTCATCCGCCGTCAGCCGCCGGATCTGCTGTTCCTGGATATCCAGATGGAAGGATTGACCGGCCTCGCCCTGGCGCGCGAGCTCGATCCGCAGGCGCTGCCGCTGATCGTGTTCGTCACCGCCTACGACCAGTACGCGCTGGAAGCCTTCGAGGTCAGCGCCATCGACTACCTGTTGAAACCCTTCGACGAGGAACGCTTTCGCAAGACCCTGCAGCGCGTTCGGCGGCGTACCGCCGCGGCCAATGGCCTGCAGCGCCAGCAGGAATTGGCGGCGCTGCTGGAGCGGCTCGCGCAAACGCGCGGCTCCACCGACGCTCGGCCACGGCTCATGGCCGAGTCGGGCGGACGCATGCATATGCTGGAAGTGGCGCAGGTGGAGCTGCTGGAGGCCGATCGCAATTACGTCAAGCTGGCGGTGGGCCGGGACACCTACCATGTGCGCAGTACGCTGGCGCAGGCCGAGCGCGCGGTGCAGTCCGAACCCATGCTGCGCATCAGCCGCTCCTGCCTGATCAACATGAACCATCTGCGCGAGGTCAGCCGCACGCCGCGCGGTGACTTCATCCTGGTGCTGGCCGGCGGCCGCACGGTTACCAGCAGCGAGGGTTTTCGCGAGGCGGTGCGCGGCTACTTGGCGCGGCTGCGGGTCGGGTCGCCGAGTGGAGAGGTCTGATGCCGCGCGGCCGGCGCATCGACGTGATCCGGCGGTGGAGCGTGACCGTCGCTGACGATGCAGGCCGGCTTGGCTGCCAGTGGGGCTGGCGGCCCTCATCGCAAACTGCTGCGGCGCAACATTCACCTTGACACCGGCAGGCCCGATTCCTACAATCGTCGGCCTTTGTCGCCCGGCGAAGCATTGCCTGTGGCGCACATTCTCAAGATTCAAACGGGCCGCCTGCAAGCGGCCTCGATTTTTTACGTAGAAGGGAAGTATGGCGACGACCAGTCAGTTGATTCGCACCGGCCGCAAAGAGCCGGCGTGGAAGTCCAAGGTTCCGGCCCTGGCCGCCTCGCCGCAGAAGCGCGGCGTGTGCACCCGCGTGTATACCACCACGCCGAAGAAGCCGAACTCGGCGCTGCGCAAGGTGTGTCGCGTGCGCCTGACCAACGGCTACGAGGTGTCCAGCTACATCGGTGGCGAGGGCCACAATCTGCAGGAGCACTCGGTGGTGCTGATTCGCGGCGGCCGCGTCAAGGACCTGCCGGGCGTGCGCTACCACACCGTGCGCGGCGCGTTGGACTGCGCCGGCGTCGGCGACCGCAAGCAGGGCCGCTCCAAGTACGGCGCCAAGCGTCCCAAGAAATAAAGTAGGTTCACCATGTCCCGCAGATCCGCAGCTCCGCAACGCCACATCCTCCCCGACCCGAAGTTCGGGAACGACATGCTGGCCAAGTTCATCAACATGGTCATGGAGCGTGGCAAGAAGTCCGTGGCGGAGAAGATCGTCTACGGCGCCATCGACCGCATCGGCGAGAAGACCGGCCGCGCGGGCGGCGAGGCCATCACCGTGCTGCAGACGGCGCTGGACAACGTGAAGCCGGTGGTCGAAGTGAAGTCGCGCCGCGTCGGCGGCGCCACTTACCAGGTGCCCGTCGAAGTGCGCGCCAACCGCCGCCAGACCCTGGCCATGCGCTGGGTCATCGAGGCCGCTTCCGACCGGAGCGAGAAGTCCATGGCGCACCGCCTGGCCGCGGAACTCCTGGAAGCTTCCGAAAACCGCGGCGCCGCCGTGCGCAAGCGCGAGGACACGCATCGCATGGCGGAGGCCAACAAGGCCTTCGCGCATTATCGCTGGTGAGTGTCCTGTGTGGCGCCGCGCAGAGCATTTCTTTTTTTTTAAAGGACGGGGTCGCTTCGACCCCGTTGAAGGTTGGCGCGTAAGCGCCTAACAATATGGCGCGAACCACGCCAATCGAGCGATACCGCAACATCGGTATTTCGGCTCACATCGATGCGGGCAAGACCACCGCCACCGAGCGCATCCTGTTCTACACCGGCGTCTCCCACAAGATCGGCGAGGTCCACGACGGCGCGGCCGTGATGGACTACATGGAACAGGAGCAGGAGCGCGGCATCACCATTACCGCTGCCGCCACCACCTGCTTCTGGAAGGGGATGGACAAGAGCTTCCCCGAATATCGCATCAACATCATCGACACGCCCGGCCACGTGGATTTCACCATCGAGGTGGAGCGTTCCTTGCGCGTGCTCGACTCCGCGGTGGCCGTGTACTGCGCCGTGTCCGGCGTGCAGCCGCAGTCGGAGACCGTGTGGCGCCAGATGAACAAGTACGGTGTGCCGCGCGTGGCCTTCGTCAACAAGATGGACCGCGCCGGCGCCAACTTCCTGCGCTGCGTGGAGCAGATCCGCACGCGCCTGCGCGGCAACCCGGTGCCCATTCAGCTGCCCATCGGCGCCGAGGATTCCTTCGTCGGCGTGGTGGACCTCATCAAGATGAAAGCCATCTGGTGGGACGACGACACTCAGGGCATGAAGTTCGAATACCGCGATATCCCCGCCGACATGCGCAAGGCCTGCGAGGAATGGCGCGCCAAGATGATCGAGGCCGCTGCCGAGGGCGATGAGACGCTGCTCAATAAGTACCTGGAAACCGGCGATCTGACCGATGAGGAAATCAAGCGCGGCCTGCGCGCGCGCGCCATCCGCAACGAGGTCTGTCTGGTCACCTGTGGCTCGGCCTTCAAGAACAAGGGCGTGCAGGCGGTGCTGGATGCCATCGTCGAATACATGCCGGCGCCCACCGACATGCCGCCGGTGAAGGGTCACGGCGAGCGCGGTGAGCCGCTGACGAGGGCCGCCGACGACAACGCGCCGTTCGCCGCGCTGGCGTTCAAGATCTTGAACGATCCCTTTGTCGGCAATCTCACCTTCTTCCGCGTGTATTCCGGCACGCTCAATTCCGGCGACTCGGTGTTCGTGCCCAACAAGAACCGCAGCGAGCGCATCGGGCGCCTGCTGCAGATGCATGCGAGCGAGCGTTCCGAGATCAAGGAAGTGCGCGCCGGCGACATCGCCGCGGCCGTGGGCTTGAAGGACGTGGTGACCGGCGACACGCTGTGTGACGAGAACAAGGTCATCATCCTGGAAAAGATGGAGTTTCCCGATCCGGTGATCTCGGTAGCGGTGGAGCCGCGTACCAAGGCCGACCAGGAGAAGATGGGCCTCGCCCTGCAGCGCCTGGCCAAGGAAGATCCGTCCTTTCGCGTGCACACCGACCAGGAATCCGGCCAGACCATCATCGCCGGCATGGGCGAGCTGCACCTGGAAATCATCGTGGATCGCATGAAGCGCGAGTTCAAGGTCGAGGCCAACGTCGGCAAGCCGCAGGTGGCCTACCGCGAGACCATCCGCGCCAAGGTCGACTCCGAGGGCAAGTTCGTACGCCAGTCCGGCGGCCGCGGCCAGTATGGCCACGTGTGGCTGCGCATCGAGCCGCTGGAAGCGGGCAAGGGCTATGAGTTCGTCAACGGTATCGTCGGCGGCGCCATCCCGCGCGAGTTCATCCCGGCGGTGGATAAAGGCATCCAGGAAGCGGTGCAGACCGGCGTGATCGCGGGCTACCCCATCGTCGATGTGAAAGTGACGGCTTTCGATGGCTCGTACCACGACGTCGATTCGAACGAGATGGCGTTCAAGATCGCCGCCTCCATGGGTTTCCGTGAAGGCTTCCGCAAGGCCAAGCCCGTGCTGCTCGAGCCCATCATGAAAGTCGAGGTGGTGACGCCGGAGGAATATTACGGCGACATCGTCGGTGACCTGAATCGCCGACGCGGCCAGATCATCGGCATGGAGGACAGCCCCTCCGGCAAAGTGGTGACTGCGGAGGTGCCGTTGGCCGAGATGTTCCAGTACTCCACCTCCATGCGCTCCATGAGCCAGGGACGTGCCACGTACACCATGGAATTTGCCAAGTATATGGAAGTGCCGAGCAACGTCGCGGAAGTCGTGCTGAAGAAGGCTTCCTGATCCTTAACGCTAGATTCACTTGAGAGGTAACGTCAGTGTCGAAGGGGAAGTTTGAGCGGACCAAGCCGCACGTGAACGTTGGGACGATTGGTCATGTGGACCATGGCAAG
>JAFEGC010000520.1 GCA_018240265.1 Pseudomonadota bacterium
CGGCAGAAGTTGCCGTTTGCCATCGATACCGAGGGAGCCGCGTTTCGTGTCTTTGGTATCCGGCGTTTTCCTGCCGTGGCCTTGATCGATGCCCACGGTCGATTACACCGTATCGTCGGTCCGGATGACACCGATCTCAGCGCGGCCGTTGCTGACTTGGCCAAGCAGGGATAAACGAGCCGGCCAACACGGCTTACGGACTCACATCCCGGATGCGGCGGCGAAACTGCCGACAGCGCATGCAGACTTGGATGAAAGGCCGCGTGAAAGGGTTTGAATGGCGGCGAGTCATTGCGGCCACGGTGTCCATACGTATTTCCCGTTTTGACACGTAAATTCGTGCTATGTATATTTTTTTGTGTCATTTAAACCTGAAGGGTTTTCCGCTGAATCCACCCCTCGGGATCCGCCGCCGGCCACGGAAGCGGCGCGCCAATCACCTCAATCGCACGGGAGAGTTTCGATGATCGCTTCGAAAGACAGGATTGCCGGCACCATGGAATTTCCGCCGGCGACCCCCCAACCCAACATCTATCCGCTCAGCTGGCAGCAGAAGACGGCCAAGCTGGAGGAGGTATGGGATTCGGCGCAGCGGGAATATTGGGACCCGAAGAAATTGCCCTGGGACACCTTCCGTCCCTCGGCCTACACCTGGGAACAGCGCGAGGCAATGGCCTACTGGTGGACGCTGCTGAGCGTATTCGACGCCTCGGCGCCGCCGGTATTCGCCTCCGCCTTCATCAAGACCTACGAGGCGCACGAGGAGGACGCGGTGCGCCGCTGCTTCTTCTCGGTGACGCGCGATGAGCAGAACCACGAGCAGCTGTGCGGGCTCGCCATCACGAAGCTCCTGGAGCATCCGGACCCGCTGACCTACCAGCCCAAGACCGACATCGGACGCAAGGCCAGCAAGAATGCGCAGTGGCTGTACTACAACGGCGGCCGCTACTGGAACGGTTACAAGGCGGCTGTGCCGAAATACAGTCTTGCCGTACTGTTCAGTTCCTTCCTGATGGGCGAGATCGCCGCCGCCACCATCTTTCACCAGATGGCGGCCAAGTGTAAGGAACCGGTGTTCCAGGCGGGCTTCCGCAACGTCGGGCGCGACGAGGGCCGGCACATGGCCATCTGCATGGCGCTGATGGAGCGCGACTATCCGAAGATGAACCTGTCGGACAAGCCGCCGATCACCAAGCAGATCCGCGCCGGCTTCCTGTTCCTGTCGGGCGTGCTGTATGAGCCGCCGGAAGATTTCTGGGACATCCCCGCGGATTTCATTTCCAACCAGCGTGAGATCGAGGCCTGCGCGCGCGGCGCCGGCTTCCACATCCCGGAGTACGAGACCAAGCGCGAGAACTGGCGCAACGCCATGCTGAATCTGAAAGGCGTGCTCGACAAGTACGGTATTCCCTTCCCCGCGATTCCTGAAGTGGGCATCTCGGGACAGGAAGTCACCGATGTCGACATGAAGGACATCATTCCGGTGTTTTGAGATACTCGAAGCCGGATGAGCACGACGAAAAGGATACGACTCGCACCATCCAGCGTGAGTGTCGAGTGCCGCGAGGGCGATACCGTTCTCGCGG
>JAFEGC010000521.1 GCA_018240265.1 Pseudomonadota bacterium
GGTCTACCGGTGTCCTGCTCTCAGGAAAATCATCGGCGAAGGACTGGCGTTGTGTGGATCGGTCACTCGATGGTGTCGCCTTCGTCGTTCGTCGACACAGCGTAGAACACCGTAGTACTTTGAATTCCACGAGCTCGCATCGATGCGGGCCGATCTGGCGCATGCCTGTGCTAATTGCGATGCAGCTTGGGCTGACTTTTTCTGCGACAGCGGCGGCGATGAACTGATTGAGCGATACGCCGTCGGCCTTCGCGAGTTCTGCGGCCGCGCTTTTGACGGAATTGGGTTGTTTCAGTGGGTATGTGCTCTTGCTCACTTGCGTAAATCGTTCAGGAACTCGGCAGGTGTCAACGTAACGACTCCGAATCTTTCTGCGCTCGCCCGGAAATCAGTGATTTTGTGGGTGACTATGGCCTCAGGCCTACCGTTTACGGCCGCCTCCGGCACGAGCTCGTCAGCTGGATCGCGAAGTTGCAGGCGGTGCATCGCTAACGCGACGCCGGCACCTGCAGTGGAACCTTGGGACAGCTGACGCGAACGCCGCGCCCGCAGGCGCGCACCGCGATAGGCCACACTGGCGTAAGTTTCGATCGGGTGACAATATCGACGTGCGCATCACCGAAACTGGCCGGTCGCTGCGCTCATCTACGGTGGATCGGAAGAAAATTTGACATGAAACTCTGGCGCGAATGGGTTCTTCCCAGACTGCTCGACTCGACGCTCGGCAGCGACCGGCAGATCAGGATGCTGCGTACCCGGACACTTGCGGCCGCGCATGGCCGGGTGCTCGAACTGGGTGTGGGCACGGGTCTGAATTTCGCGCACTACCCGAAAGCCGTGCAGAGCCTCGTTGCGGTGGATCCGAATCCCGGTATGGCACAGCGGGCGCGCGAACGCATGCGATCCGCTGGCATCGACGTGGAGCACCACCAGATCACCGCCGAAACGCTGCCGTTCGATTCGGCGAGTTTCGACTGCGTGGCTTGTACCCTGACCTTGTGCAGCATTGCGGATGTCGCGGCGGCATTGCGCGAAGTGCGGCGCGTGCTCAAGCCCGGCGGGCAGTTTCTATTCCTCGAGCATGGGCGTCATCCTGACCCGAGTGTCCGGCGCTGGCAGGAGCGCCTCGATCCGTTGTGGGGCCGCATCTTCGACGGCTGTCACCTGAATCGCGACATGCCGCAGTTGATCCAAAGCGCGGGACTGATGCTGCGTGGCGTCGACAACCCGATTGTGAGCAAGGCTCCGCGGATCGCGGGATATTGCTACCTGGGCAGAGCGGAGCGCGACCTGCCGCAATGATTTCGATTCACCAGCCGCCGCAGGGATTGGCGCCGCAACCGCCGGTACCGCAGGCGGGCGGCTCGCAGGCGCCGCTGTCGCAGGACCCATTGCCGCAAACCGGCGCGCTCGCGCCAGAACCGATGAAGCTGGCTGAGATCAGCTTTTGCACCGGTGCGCGGGGGTTGGTGCGGCCCGGCGCGACGCCGGCACGCTCGCACAGTTCACCCCATGTGTGCAGTTTCTCGGACAGCTTGTGCGAGACCTCGACCAGGCGGCCGTTGGCTTCGCAGCGATA
>JAFEGC010000522.1 GCA_018240265.1 Pseudomonadota bacterium
GGGGGGGGAGGGGGGGGCGGTACTAGAGATTGAGAGACGCTGCCGACCGTCACCATGTGATCGTGATCGCTTTCGTCTTCAGATAGGAGTCTAGACCCTCCATGCCGAACTCCCGGCCCCAGCCCGATTGCTTGTTGCCGCCGAAAGGAATGGCGGAGTCGATGGCGCCGTGACAGTTCACGCTCACTTGGCCGGCGTCGATAAGACGCACGACGCGCAAGGCCGTGCCCAGATCCCTAGTCCAGACGCTGCCGGACAGGCCATAAATCGTGCTGTTGGCGCTGCGGATTGTATTTTCCACCTCAGCGTCGGAAAAGCGTTCGACGCAAAGTACCGGTCCGAAGATTTCGTTGCGGACCGGCGTCATGTCCGGCCGCACATCGGTGAACACGGTGGGCTCGAAGTAGAATCCGGCTCTTTCGATCGCATGCCCGCCATGCACCAGCCGCGCACCCTCGCGATTTCCGGCGGATACGAATTCGGCCACGCGCTCGAGCTGAGATGCGGACACCAAGGGACCGAACTCCGTCGCGGCATCCATGCTGGCGCCGATCTTCAGGGCGCCGGCTGCGGCGCAGATACCGGTTACAACCTCGTCGTAAACATTCTCATGCACGAACAAGCGGGTGCCTGCCATGCAATTCTGGCCCTGCACAAAGAAACATGCATGGGCTGCCCCCTGGATTGCGCGCTGCAGGTCCGCATCGGGAAAGATAAGGACCGGGGACTTCCCCCCCAACTCGAGCGTGACCTTTTTCAGGTTGCCGGCCGCGGCCCTTACGATGGCGCGCCCGGTTTCCGTCGATCCGGTAAAGGCGATCTTATCCACGCCATCGTGCGCGGCGAGCGCCGCACCCGCAACTTCGCCAAGGCCGGTGATCACGTTGACCACGCCCTCGGGAATGCCTGCTTCGAGGCACAATTCCCCCAGACGCAGCGCGGTGCAGGGTGTGAACTCCGCGGGTTTGAGTACGATCGCGCAACCGGTCGCCAGCGCCGGAGCAAGCTTGAGAACCGCCATCAGCAGCGGCGCATTCCAAGGAACGATGGCTCCGACCACGCCGATCGGCTCGCGCAGTGTGTAAGTGAGCGCCTCGCCCGGACGTTTTCCGAGTGGAGCGGCAGGAATCGTGAGGCCGTGAATCTTCGACGGCCATCCGGCGTAATACCGAAGATAGTCGGGGATTAGATGTCGAATCATGAAGCCGGCGACACCGATCGGAAGGCCGCTGTTCAACACCTCCATTTCGGTCAACTGTTGCGCGTTCGCGGCGATCAAGTCGGCGATGCGCCAAATGCATGCGCCACGCTCGGCACTGGTAAAAGAAGCCCAGGGTCCGTCGAGCGCTTTCCGCGCGGATTTGACCGCGAGGTCCACGTCCGTCGCGTCCGCCGCGGCGGATGTTCCGATATCGTTCCCACTCGACGGATCGACTAGACCCAGGCGCCGCCCGTGGGCCGGAATCCATTTTCCGTGCACCAGCAGTTCGTGGTGCCGCGCGAGAAATGCCGTGGCTTCTTGACCTTGCGAGTAACGAGCGTCGGCAGGCATGCATGCTCTCCTAAAATTCGTT
>JAFEGC010000523.1 GCA_018240265.1 Pseudomonadota bacterium
ATAGGGCACTGCATCGATGCCGAATTCCCAATAGAAACCACCGCCGACCCAATTGCTCACGTTCGGATGAATCCGGTAACCGGTCTGGATGAGCCTGGTGAGGTTGGCGGCGCTAGGCTTCGGCCAACTGTTCGGGCACGACGCATAAGGAGGGATTGCGACGACCGCCCGCAAGCTGTTCATTCAGTTCCGTCCCGGTGATCTGGCGCTGGTTGGCGCACGCCCCGGTCAGGGAAACACTCTCAATTGCTTATCAGCAGCGGGTAAAGCCGGTGCTGAGCGAGCAGGTTCAGGCGCTCAAAGGATTCGCGCGGTATTAAGGGACTGGTCATGGTCTTCCTGTCGCAGGTCGACCGATCTTTCGATTCCTCGGCGAAGCCATGCCCCGACCTCGTGGAGGTACGGTTGCCCAATCCATTGGATATGACTCTCTTCCAATTAGTGGTGATCCCAGCAGTCCGTAGACGTAGCGGGTTTGAAATGGCGTGCTCGCAGGCGTGATAACCAATGACCGGGGCAGGCATGCGGTCCGCGGTGGAATCGATTTAGAATCAACGCCCGAATGCTTGCATCGTGGGCGAAAGAGATGGAGATTTTCAGATGATCCAAGGCAGAACCAAGCGACACCCCGACTATCCGATCGACCCGTTGTTCCTGGATCGTTGGTCGCCTCGCGCGATGTCGGGAGAGCCGATCTCGGAGACCGCGCTCAAGACATTGCTGGAAGCCGCCCGCTGGGCGCCTTCGGCATTCAATGCGCAGCCCTGGCGCCTGCTGTACGCCCGCCGCGATACGCCGCAGTGGACGGTTTTTTTCGGGCTTCTGAACGAGCGGAATCGGGTCTGGTGCCCGCATGCCGCAGCACTGGTGCTGTTCGTCTCGGAGAAGGTCAATAGTACGACCGGCCAACCGTCGATCACGCATTCGTTCGACGCGGGCGGCGCGTGTGAAAATCTGGCATTGCAGGGCACCTTGATGGGCTTGGTGGTACACAGCATGCAAGGTTTCGATTATGAGCGCGCACGTACCGAACTGCGCGTTCCGGACGGCTATCGCGTCGAGGCCATGTGCGCGATCGGCAAACCCGGCGATCCGGGCAAACTGCCGCCGGCGCTGCAGGAGCGTGAAAGTCCAAATGCCCGCAAGCCGCTCGCGGAGATTGCCTGCGAGGGGGCGTTTGTCTGGTGAGCGAGACGCGCTGACCTCATCGGTGAAATAGCCGGATTAGTCTGTCAGCGTGGACTTGGCGACCGGGTCGCGATGGCAGGTTGCGCAGCCGGACACCGGACCATGATGAAGCAAGTCGGCGGGCGGCGCTCGATGGCAGCCCAGGCAGAACTCGTGGAAGGTCGCTTCGGCTCCCGCCTTCAAGTCGGCACGCGCCGTGCGATGACAATGCACGCAGCTGTCCTGGCCCGTACGATCGTTGTAGTTGTGGTGGCACGTCAGACAGTTGACCGCGGCGTGCTTCGCATGGTCGAAGTCGAACGGCAGGCGCTGCGTTCGCAATAGGAGCGGCTCCCGCCAGCCACGGACCCACGGCGTCGGGGCGAACCCGGCGAGCAGCAGTGTTG
>JAFEGC010000524.1 GCA_018240265.1 Pseudomonadota bacterium
TCACGGAGACGCCGGGCCTCGACCCCGCCGACCGTCCGGCGATGAAGGAAATGGTGGCGAGCGGCCTGCTCGACATGCAAAGACTCGCCACGCTGGGCGTCACCGAGTTGGTCGATGCCCTGAACGTGCTGACGAAGGACTACGCGGCGTGGATCGCCGAGCAGCGCGAGCGCATCGGCGAGGACGTGGTCGGGTATGACGCGCAGGCCGCACAGGCGCTGGATCGGTGTCAGGATATCCAGACGCGCTTGCAGCAGGGCATCGACACACTGAAGAACGACGGCAAGGCGCTGGCCGCTTTCCGTTTCGCCAACCGAGCGATGGCGATTCAGCGCGTGCGCAGCCAGTACGCGCTCGAAGTGCGGCGCGGGCGTGACGTGACGGTCGATCAATTCGACCTGCCGAAGAATCGGAGCTGGCGTCCGTTCCAGTTGGCGTTCCTGCTGCTGTCGATCCCGTCGCTGGCCGACCCCATGCATCCGGATCGCGTGCAGCCGATGGAAGCCCAGGCCGATCTGCTGTGGTTCCCCACCGGCGGCGGCAAGACCGAAGCCTATCTGGGTGTGGCTGCGTTCACGATGGCGATTCGCCGCCTGCAAGGCAAGCTCGGCGGCTACGACGGCTCGCGCGGTCTGGCCGTGATCATGCGCTACACGCTGCGCCTGTTGACCTTGCAGCAATTTCAGCGCGCCACCGCGCTGATCTGCGCAATGGAGATGCTGCGGCGCGAGGCACTGGCCAGCGGCGATTCCGCCTTGGGCCGCGAGCCATTCACCATCGGCCTGTGGGTCGGCAACAAGGTGACGCCGGGCACGACCGAAGACAGTCACCGGGCCATCGAGGACATCCGCAATCCCGGCAAACACCACGCCGGGGCGGCATCGCCCGTGCAACTGACCAGTTGCCCTTGGTGCGGCTCCGACATCGCGCCGGGGCGCGACGTGGAAGTCGACAAGAACCACGGGCGCACGCTCGTCTATTGCGGCGACAAGAAGGGCCACTGCGAATTCTCTCGTGGCAAATCCAGCAAGTCGTCGCACCCCGGCATTCCGGTGCTGACGGTGGATGAGGAGATCTACCACCGTCCGCCGACGATGATGATCGCTACCGTGGACAAGTTCGCCATGATGGCGTGGCGTGGTCAGGTGCGCACGCTGTTCGGTCGTGTGAGCCAGGAATGCGAGCGCCACGGTTTGCTCTGGCCTGACTGCGAATGCAATACAGGTCATCGTGCCGCGAAAGGATTACCTGCGGCGGCGGTGAAGCCTGTCAGCCCCATTCGCCCGCCCGATCTGATCATCCAAGACGAGTTCCACCTCATCAGCGGCCCGTTGGGCACGATGGTTGGCTTGTACGAATCCGCCGTCGATGAACTGTCCGGCTGGACGCTCGATGGCAAGACGGTCAAACCCAAGATCGTCGCCTCCACGGCGACGGTGCGCAAAGCCAAGGAACAGGTGAACAACGTGTTCATGCGGCGCGTGTCGGTGTTCCCGCCGCACGGCTTGGACGTGGAGGACAACTACTTCTCGGTGCAGCGCCCGATCGAAGAGCGACCCGGACG
>JAFEGC010000525.1 GCA_018240265.1 Pseudomonadota bacterium
AGGAACGCGCGCGTGGGCGGTCGGTGGCATCGGGCATGACTGAATGATCGCACGCGGCGGGCGGCTGCGGGGTCTCGGGACCGGCAGGGGACGCTCGCTTCCACCGCGGATATCCGCACTTCCCGGAAGATTGTGCGGGTTTGGGACTCGCGCGGGCCGCTCGCTCCCACCGCCGGTCTGCATGATCGGCCGCGGGATTCGGGGCGCGGCGCTTTGACGTATCATGCCGCCTTCGCGTATCGCTTACGCGCTCCGCCGCGGGTTTTTCACGATGTCAGCCTCGAAGTTCTTGCTCTTGAGTTTGTCGCTCGCCGGCGCGCTGCTGGCGGGCTGTGCCAAGCAGTCCGCGCCGCCGACCGCCGGAGCGCCGGCCGCCGGGTCGCCGGCCGCCGCGCCCCCGTCCGCTGCGCACCCTGCCTGGCCGGCCATGGTCGACCGTTACATCGAGGATTACTTCAAGGCCCAGCCATTTTTCGCGGTGCAGTCGGGGCGGCATGAATTCGATGGCCAGATGCCCGATCTGAGCGCCAACGGCATTCAGCGCGAAATCGCGCGCCTGCAGGAGGCGCGCCAGACCCTGGCCGGCGTGGACCCGGCCGGCCTGACGCCCAACCAGCGGCTGGAACGCGACACGCTGCTCAACGTCACCGATCATGATCTTTTCTGGCTGGATCGGGCGCAGTGGCCGTTCCGCAACCCGGCCTGGTACCTGGAAAAGCTCGACCCCGATGTGTACCTGAGCCGCGACTATGCGCCGCTGGCGCAGCGTCTGAAGGGCTACATCGGTTACGCGCGCGCCGTGCCGGGGATCGCCACCGCGATTCGCGCCAACCTGCGCACACCGCTCCCCAAGCCTTATGTCGAATACGGCATCAAGGCCTTCGGCGGGATGGCGGATTTCTACCGCAAGGACATTCCGAAGATTTTCCAAAGCGTGAACGACCCGGCCCTGCAGCAGCAGCTGCGGGAGGCCAATACCGCGGCCACCGCCGCCATGCAGGAGCTGACGCAGTGGATCACCGCCCAGCGCAAGGACGCCACGGATGGTTTCGCCATTGGTCCCGATTTGTATGCGCGCATGTTGCAGGATACGGAACGGGTGGACTTGTCGGTGGCGCAGATCGAGGCCGCGGGGCGCGCGGACCTGGATCGCAACACCGAGGCGCTGCGCCAGGCCTGCGATCGGTATTTGCGCGGCAAGCCGCTGTCCGCCTGCATCGCGAAAATGTCGGCCGACAAGCCCAAGGGTGGCGTGTTGGAAGCGGCCCGCGAAGAGCTCAAGGAGTTGAAGACCTTCATCCAGCAGCACCAGATCGTGTCCATTCCCAGCCAGGAGGAGGCGCTGGTCGCGCTCGCGCCGCCCTACAACGCGGCGAATTTCGCCTTCATCAATACGCCGGGGCCGTATGAGCATGGGGTGGCATCGATCTACAACATCGCGCCACCCGACCCGACTTGGACCCGGGCCGAGCAGGCGGATTACATTCCGGGCAAGGCAACGCTGCTCATCACCTCGGCGCACGAGGTCTGGCCCGGCCATTTCCTGCA
>JAFEGC010000526.1 GCA_018240265.1 Pseudomonadota bacterium
AGCGCCGATGCGCGAGGCTTATAGTGGCGCGGATCAGTCCAGCGCGCTCACGCCGCGCAGTTCCGTCAGGCTCTGGCGCCGCGTCAGCTCGATGAACTCGCGGATGTAGCTGGCCTTGGCCGCGGCGGTGGTGGTGGCCGCATACAGCTCGCAGGTCAGTCCGTGTTCGCTGCCGATCGGACGCGAGACCACGTAGCCGCGTTCGATGTAATGACCCACGGTCCAGGCGGGCAGGGCGGCGATGCCGCGGCCGCTGGCCACCAGCTGCAGGATGGCGACGGTGAGCTCGGCGGTGCGGCGCTTGGGATTGATGCGCGCCGGCGTGAGCACATGCTTCATCACGTCCAGCATCTCGTCTTCCACCGGGTAGGTGATCAGCGTCTCGGCAGCAAAGTCCGAGGGCGCGAGCCAAGCCTTGGCGGCGAGCCGGTGCCGCGGGCTCATCAGCGCCACGCTTTGGTAGCGGAACAGCGGGTGGAACACCAGCCCTTCCTGCGGCGTCTGCCCGTCGTGGACGATGGCGAGTTCCGCTTCGCCGCGGGTGAGCAGCGGCAGCGGGTCGCTCAGAAAGCCTGAGATGATGTCCAGCTCCACTTCCGGCCACAGCGGCCGGAAGCTGTCCATGGCCGGCATCAGCCAGTCGAAGCAGTTATGGCATTGCACCGCCACGCGCAGCGGGCCGGCATGACCCTGCGCAAGTCGCGCGATGTCCCGGCTGGCCTCGCTCACCTGTGGCAGCACCGCCTGCGCCAACTCGACCAGACGGCGGCCGATGGAAGTGAAGCGCACCGGCTTGGCGTTGCGCTCCACCACGGGTGCACCGAAATGGTTTTCCAGGGCCTTGAGCTGATGCGACAGCGCAGATTGAGTCAAATGCAGCCGCTCGGCGGCTTTGGACACGCTGCCGGTTTCCTGCAGGGCCTGCAGGGTCTCCAAATGCCGTAATTCCAGGGCCGTGCTTGCCATGAAAATCGTTCCGAACTGATATGAAGATTATGAATTTGTATCATAAATTGGGGCGGGGCATGCTGGCGCTGCATTCTTCAATGCTGGGAGTGATGCAGGTGTCCCGTATCGAAGTGTCCTTCGAGTTCTTCCCGCCTGCCGACGATGTGTCGGCAGGGCAATTGTTATCTACAGTTCAAAGACTTAGCCTGTTGGAGCCGCGTTTCGTGTCCATTACCTGCGGCGCGGGCGGTTCTAGTCGCCCTCGCACCCGGCAATGGGTGCTGAGGCTGTTGCGGAGCACGTCCCTGCAGGTCGTTCCGCACCTGACCTGCATCGACTCCAGCCGCGAGGAGCTGTCGGCGAGCGCGCGGGAATACTGGGACGTGGGCATTCGCCAGCTGGTCGCGCTGCGCGGCGACCGGCCGGACGGTGCCGCTGTGGCGGCGTCGGACGCGGGGTTCAGCTGCGCCGCCGAGCTCGTGGGCGGCTTGCGCCAAGTGGCGGCGTTCGATTTGTTCGTCTCCGCCTATCCGGAAGGGCATCCGGAAAATCCGGGCGTGGATGCCGATGTGCGCAACTTGAAACGCAAGGTGGAAGCC
>JAFEGC010000527.1 GCA_018240265.1 Pseudomonadota bacterium
CACCAGCGCGGTGAGCGCCAGCACGCCGCCCTCGCCCTTGTTATCTGCGTTCAGCACCACGCCCACGTACTTGAGGGAGATCACCAACATCAGCGACCAGAATATGGTGGAGAGAAAGCCGAAAACATGCGGCGCGGTGACGCTGACCCCCGCGTAGCTGAAACAGGAATTGAGTGCGTACAGCGGACTCGTGCCGATGTCGCCGAAAACCACGCCGAGCGCACCTAGTGCCAGGGGCACCAGTCTGCCGTTTGAACCGCGCTCCGCTGACATCGCCTTTAGGTCCGCCGGGATAAACGAAGGGCCCACCGAAGTGGGCCCGAACTGGCTGGGGGACTAGGATTCGAACCTAGGTAAACGGAGTCAGAGTCCGTTGTCCTACCGCTAGACGATCCCCCAAGAATCGATCGCGCGAACGAAGCTGTTAACGCTTCGAGAACTGCGTGCCGCGACGCGCCTTGCGCCGTCCGACTTTCTTGCGCTCCACTTCGCGCGCATCGCGCGTCACGAATCCGGCCTTACGGAGCGGTGAGCGCAGGGTTTCATCGTATGACATGAGCGCGCGCGTGATGCCGTGACGGATGGCGCCAGCCTGACCGGTGATGCCGCCGCCCTGCACATGCACGTCCACGTCAAACTTGCCGCCCATCTGCACCGCATCGAACGCCTGGCGCACGATCATGCGGCCGGTCTCGCGGCCAAAAAATTCCTCGATGGGGCGGCCGTTGATCACGGTCTTGCCCGTTCCCGCGGACAGGTATACCCGGGCGGTGGAGGTCTTGCGACGGCCAGTGCCGTAAAACGAATTCTTGCTGCGTGCGACTGCCATGACTAGATTTCCCACTGCTTGGGTTGTTGCGCCTGATGCGGATGATCCTTGCCGCCGAACACATGAAGCTTGCGGTACATCCTCCGGCCCAGCGGACCCTTGGGCAGCATGCCCTTGACCGCGAACTGCACCGCACGTTCCGGGTGCTCCTTGAGGAGCTTGCCCAGCGCGATGGTCTTCAAATTGCCGATGTAGCCCGTGTGCTGGTGATAGAACTTGTCGGTGAGCTTGGCTCCCGTGACCTTCACGCTGCCGGCGTTGATCACCACGATGTGATCGCCCAGATCCTGATGGGGTGCGTAGTTCGGCTTGTGCTTGCCCTTCAGGCGGTGGGCGACCTGCGAGGCCAACCGGCCCAGCGTCTTGCCCGTGGCGTCCACGACGAACCAGTCGCCGCGCGCCGCCTCAGGCTTAGAGAATTCCGTGTACATTGTGAAACCCCGAGACAAAACTCATCGGCACAGGGCCGAAAGGCGCGAAAGTGTACAGAAGCCGCCCTTCGCTGACCAGTCCTGTTTCCGTGCCTTAGGATTCTTCATATAGCGCCATGAACGAACCCCGCCAGTTTACCCCAGTCGATGTGCTCCTTGGGGAAATATCAAAAGCAATCAATGTGTTAGCGGCCCCGGCGCGATCCGCCCGGCCATACCCGGCGCTGGCGGCCCCCGCCGATGCGCTAGAACGGGTCGAGCGTATCGAGACGGCGCGCCTGATG
>JAFEGC010000528.1 GCA_018240265.1 Pseudomonadota bacterium
ACCGTCGAGCCATACTCATCGACAACAATGGCCATCTGGCGACGTCGCTTCTGAAATTCGCGAAGCACCGCGAGCGCCGATTTGGTCTCCGGTACGACAAGCACGTCGCGCATCACCTGGCGCAGTCGAAGCTCCATTACGGGCAGACCAATTTGCGGATTTGCTGGCTTCTGCGGCCCCGTTTCCTGAACTAGCGCAGCAACGTCGTTTGGCGCAGCCTGCGAAGTTGCGGACGGCGCCGGCCGCTGCTGCCCCCGACGCCGGAAAAACATGAGACGCGAAAGATCTTTCGAGTAGATGATGCCGATGATGTGCTCGGGGCCGCGTGTCTCGTCGTACACCGGCACTCGCGAGTTCATATGTTCGATAACCTGAGCACTGGCCTCCTCGACTGGCATGTTCGAGGGTAGCGAAAAAATACGCTGGCGCGGCGTCATGATTTCCCGCACCGCCACATCATCGAGTTCGATCGCCCGATGGATCAGCATCTCCTGGAAACGAGGAAACAGCCCGAGTCTCCTCGCTGCCGTGGTGATCAGCTTCAGTTCCTCCGGTGAATGAACCGCAGCCCGCTCCGTCATCGGAATATCGAATCCGCGCAGCAGCACCGCAGCCGAACCTTTCAGAACACGCACAGCCGGTCTCGCCATCTTCATAAAGATCAGCATCGGCGGCGCCACTGCCACTGCCAGGGCCTCAGCCCGTCTAAGTGCCAGAGACTTGGGAACCAGTTCGCCGATGGTGACGTGAAAGTAAGTGATGATGCAGAAGCCCAGAGCCACCGCCGTAGCAGCGGTGATGTGGGCGTAGACCTGTGCATAAGCGACAGGGTGCGGTAAAAGATTGATCCAGCCCAGCACGACGTCGGCGGCCATCGGCTCGCCAATCCACCCTATGGCAAGGGAACAAAGGGTTACACCGAGCTGAACTGCGGGAAGAAAATGGTCAATTTCATGCTGGAGGCGGCGAACCGCCCGGGCGCCAGGAACCTTGTTGGCAAGCAGTTGCTCGATGCGCGTGTCGCGCGTGCTTACCAGTGCGAATTCGGCCGCCACAAAAAAGGCGTTGGCCAGAATCAGCATTCCTACTGCGACAACCTGGAGAAGCGGCAGACCGTGCATCCCGGTGTGAGAATAGCATCCGGGAGGGCGTCAACCGCAGGCGACACTCCCTGACTTTTCGACCCCGTTTCTTCATAATTGGCGACATTGACCCTCGCCCGGCCCTACCCATGTGATAGACATACGTCAAAGTACAAGCCTATGAACGTCAGGGCTTTCAAATTTCTAGCCTGTTTCTTCGCAAGCTGCGGCCTCATCCCGCAATTTGGATATACAAGCGACTACACCCAGCGCAAGGCTGCCGCGAGCCAGCATTGCGGGACCATCAATCCCAGCGACTACCAGAGCGGTCTGGCCTTTAATCCGGACGGGTACAGATCTTTTTACGTGCAGTCCGAGTGCTTCCAGAATGCAGCCGTTCAATTCAGGGATGCCCCAATGTGCAACCGGGTTCGACGACGCTGGTCGCTGCTCTCGTCC
>JAFEGC010000529.1 GCA_018240265.1 Pseudomonadota bacterium
GCCTATATCGCCGGCGGGGATGCTCCATGCCATGCGCTGTCGGTCTGTACGGTGCCGCGAATTCCCGTGGCGAAACGCGCGCCGCGCAGCCGGCGTCGCCAAACGGCTTGAGGCTCAGGCCAGGCAGGCGTTCACCAACCGATCGAGCTCCGCGCCATCGCGCATGGGGTCGGCCACCGGCAGACCGAGTTCGCGGCTGCAATCGGCGAGGGTCTGTCGTGCCTGCTCCGGACCGAGGCGGGACGTATTCAAGGCCACTCCCGCGCATCGGACTTGCGGGTTCGTCTGGCGCGCCAGGCTGAGATTCATCTGGATGGCATTGGCCAGCGCCGGGGTCTTGAATCCCTCCAGCCCCAGGATATGGTCACGACCGGTCTCATGACACAGCACGATGACATCGGGCTGGCTGCCGTGCAGCAGCCCGAGGGAGACGCCCGCGTATGACGGATGAAACAGCGAACCCTGTCCTTCGATGACGTCCCAGTGATCGGGCGCCGCATCGGGACTCAGGAGCTCGGCGGCTCCGGCCACGAAGTCGGCGATCACTGCGTCGATCGGGATGCCCGAGCCCGCGATGAGAATGCCCGTCTGTCCCGTGGCACGAAAATCCGCATCGACTCCGCGTTTCCGGAATTCCCGCACCAGGGTCAGCGCACTGTATTTCTTTCCCAGGGCGCAGTCGGTGCCCACCGTGAGCAGGCGCCGGCCGCTTCTTTTGCGGCCCGTTGCAACGGGAATGTCCGCGGGCGGTACCCGTAGATCGATGAGACGCCGGCCGAATTTCTCGGCCGCCGCGGCCAGCGGTGTGACGTTCCGCAGCCTGCCATGCATGCCACTGATGATGTCGAGACCCGCCTCCATGGCTTCGAGCAACGAGGCCAACCAACTCGCGCGCAGCGCGCCGCCGATATTGGCCACACCGATTACTGCTGCGCGGGCACCGCGCGCTTTGGCCTCGCGCGGCCTCAGTGCCGGCAGTCCGATGCTGACACCGGATCCCGCGCAGGCGAATTCCCCGATGCAGGCTTCAGGTGCCCAGTCGCGCAACCCCTGCGCTGTCTTGGCGAATGCGACGTCGCATTCCTCCCCCAGGAACAGCAGGAATGGGCGTGGCAGTTCGACGAGTGTGAAGGGTTGGTACATGACACTTCCTGATACGGAATATGGCTTCATTATTACGCAATGTATTGCGTATACGCAATAATGATGCGAGTATCCAGCCTGCGACTAAAGGGGGGAATTGGCATTCAACGCCAATTAGCGAGGTTCCATGCTCAAGATCATCAACCCAATGGGGCGTGCCTTGGCCGGCCGCCGGTTTGCTCTCATGCTCTCGGTGCTCGCCGCCCAGACGGCCGGTGCGCAAACGCCCGGCGACACCGCTGTGGGCACCTCGGCCGCCGAGCAACTGCAGGAAGTAGTCGTGGTCGGCCGCTACGAGTTCCTGAGCGCGGATACCAGCGGTGCCACCAATCTGCCGCTGCCGATCGAAAAGGTGCCGCAGTCGATCAGCCTGGTGAGCGAGGACTTCATCAAG
>JAFEGC010000052.1 GCA_018240265.1 Pseudomonadota bacterium
AGCGGTCGCGGTCGGCGATCCAGGTCTCGTTCACCGCATCGTTCTGCCGCGGCACGATGCGCATCAGCTTGCCGCGCAGCGAATGTGCGTACAGATTGGAGCCGACGGCATCGTGCGGGGAGATCAACGCGTGCTGGGTCATTTCCCAGGCGCGCGCATGGAAACGGAACGGCTTGTTGTTGAGCGCACCCACCGGACACAGGTCGATGATGTTGGCGGAGAGCTCGTGGTCCAGGCTCTGTTCCACGTAGGTGGTAATCTCCATGTACTCGCCGCGGCCGACGGTCCCGAGCTGCGCAAAACCCTGGATCTCCTGGCCGAAGCGCACGCAGCGGGTGCACTGGATGCAGCGGGTCATGTCGGTGGACACCAGCGGACCTAAGTCCTTGTCCTTCACCACGCGCTTGCGCTCGGTGTAGCGTGAAATGTCCCGGCCGAAACCCACCGCCAGATCCTGCAGCTCGCATTCGCCGCCCTGGTCACAGATCGGGCAGTCCAGCGGATGGTTGATGAGCAGGAACTCCATGGTCGCCTTCTGCGCGGCGATGGCGCGCGGCGACTTGGTGAACACCTTCATGCCCTCGGTCACCGGCGTGGCGCAGGCCGGCAGCGGCTTGGGCGCCTTTTCCACTTCCACCAGGCACATGCGGCAGTTGGCCGCCACGCTCAGCTTCTCGTGATAGCAGAAGCGTGGAATGTACAGTCCCGCCGGATCGGTGGCCTGCATGATCATCTGACCTTTGCGGGCCTTGACCGGCACATCGTCCACCACGATATTGACGACGTCATCGCTCATCGCATCGCTCTCACGCCGCCGCCGCCGCTTGCGCGGTCACGATGGAACGGCCACGGTTCTCGACCATGTACTGGAATTCGTGCCGGTAGTGTTTCATGAAACTCTGCACCGGCCAGGCGGCCGCATCGCCCAGCGCGCAGATGGTGTGGCCCTCGATATTGTTGGCCACGTCCACCAGCATGTCGAGATCCTGCATGCGTCCCTCGCCGGCGAGGATGCGTCTGATCACACGGTTGAGCCAGCCGGTGCCTTCGCGGCAAGGGGTGCACTGGCCGCAGGACTCGGACATGTAGAAGCGCGACAGCCGTTCCAGCGTCTTGACCATGCAGGTGGTCTCGTCCATGACGATGACCGCGGCCGAACCGATCGAGGAGCCCGCCTTCTTCATGGAGTCATAGTCCATGTTGGTCGCAAGGATGGTCGCCGCCGGCACCACCGGCACCGAGGAGCCGCCCGGGATCACGGCCTTGAGCTTGCGCCCCTTCCACACACCACCGGCAAGCGCCAGCAGTTCCTTGAAGGGAATGCCCAGCGGCAGCTCGAAATTGCCGGCCTTGGTGACATGGCCCGACACGGAGAAGATCACCGTCCCACCGGAATTGGGCGGCCCGAGCCCCGCGAACCACGCCGCGCCCTTGCGCAAGATGGTGGGGACCGAGGCGAAACTCTGGCAGTTGTTGATGGTGGTGGGCTTGCCATACAGACCGAAGTTCGCCGGAAATGGCGGTTTGAAGCGCGGCTTGCCCTGCTTGCCTTCCAATGATTCGAGCATGGCGGTCTCTTCGCCGCAGATGTAAGCGCCCGCCCCGACGAAGGTATGCAGATCGAAATCCACGCCCGAACCGAGGATGTTCCTGCCGAGCAGCCCCGCCGCATAAGCTTCCGCCAGCGCCGCCTCGAAGCGCGGCACCGGCTCGCCCAGGAATTCTCCGCGGATGTAGTTGTAGCCCACGGTCGCGGTCATGGCGTAGCCGCCGATGGCCATGCCCTCGATCACTGAATGCGGGTTATAGCGCAGGATGTCGCGGTCATGGCAGGTGCCGGGCTCGGACTCGTCCGAGTTGCACACCACGTATTTCTGGATGGGATTGCTGCGCGGCATGAAACTCCACTTCACGCCGGTGGGAAAGGCCGCGCCGCCGCGCCCGCGCAAGCCCGACGCCTTGACCTCTTCGATGATCTTTTCGGGCGGAGTCTTCTCGCGCAGGATTTTTTCCCACGCCTGGTAGCCACCGATCTTGCGATAGTTCTCCAGCAGCCAGGGCTGCTCCTGCTTCAGTGCTTCGAACACCACCAGGTTCTGTTCGTATGGCATCAGCGGCCTCGGTCCCTCATTTCAGCTCATCCAGGATGCGATCGAGCGCCTCGGGCGTCAGATGCTCGTGGAAGACGTGATCCACCATCATCATCGGCGCGCCGGTGCAGGCTGCCAGACACTCCTCCTCGCACTTGAGGAAAATACGCATGTCGGGCGTGCTCTCCCCGGTCTTGATGCCGAGCTTTTTCTCCGCGTGCGCCACCAATCCTTCCGCCCCGCGCAGCATGCAGGCGATGTTGGTGCAGATGGAAACGTGATGACGCCCGACCGGGTGCGTCTCGAACATGGAATAGAACGTGGCTACCTCGTACACCTGCACCGGCGGCAGGTCCAGGTATTGCGCCACTGCGTCCATGATCTCGGGCGTAAGAAAACCGTTGTTGTCGTGCTGCGCGGCACGTAAGGCCGCGATCACGGCCGAGCGCTTGCGCTCGGGCGGAAACTTCTTCACCCAGTGGTCGATTTCCTCGCGCACGTGCGCGGACAGTTCGATGCTCATCGGTCGATCTCGCCGAAAACGATATCCTGGGTGCCGATGATAGCGACCACGTCGGCCAGCATGTGGCCGCGCACCATCTCATCCAGCGCCGCCAGATGCGCAAAACCCGGCGCGCGCACCTTGAGCCGGTAAGGTTTGTTGGCGCCGTCGGAAATCAGGTACACGCCGAGCTCTCCCTTGGGAGCCTCCACCGCCGCGTAGGTCTCGCCCTTCGGCACGCAGTAGCCTTCCGTCATGAACTTGAAATGATGGATCAGGGATTCCATGTCGCCCTTCATCTGCTCGCGTCGCGGCGGGCGCATCTTGCGTTCCTCGATCATCACCGGCCCGGGGTTGTGCCGCAGCCACTCCACGCATTGCTTGATGATGCGCGTGGACTGGCGCATCTCGGCCACGCGCACCAGGTAACGGTCGTAGCAATCGCCGTTGGTGCCCACCGGGATGTCGAAATCCATCCGCTCGTAGACCTCGTAGGGCTGCTTCTTGCGCAGATCCCAGGCCACGCCGGAACCGCGCAGCATGGGCCCGGTGAACCCGAGCTGCAGCGCGCGCTCGGCCGACACCACGCCGATATCCACGGTACGCTGTTTCCAGATGCGGTTGTCGGTGAGCAGGGTTTCGTAATCGTCGACGCAGGCCGGAAAGCGGTTGGCGAAGTCCTCGATGAAATCCAGCAGGTTGCCGGAACGGGCCTCGTTCAGCCGGCTGGCCTCTTTCTGGCTGCGCCACTGGGAGGGCTGGTACTGCGGCATGCTGGAGGGAAGGTCCCGGTACACTCCGCCCGGCCGGTAATAGGTGGCGTGCATGCGCGTGCCGGAGACAGCCTCGTAGCAGTCCATCAGGTCCTCACGCTCGCGGAAGCAGTACAGAAACACGGTCATCGCGCCGATGTCCAGGCCATGCGCACCCAGCCACATGAGGTGGTTGAGGATGCGAGTGATCTCATCGAACATCACACGTATGTACTGCGCGCGCGGCGGCGGGGTGATGCCCAACAGGTTCTCGATGGCCAGCACGTAGGCGTGCTCGTTGCACATCATGGACACGTAATCCAGCCGGTCCATATAGCCGATGCTCTGATTGAAAACCTTGGACTCGGCCAGCTTTTCGGTGGCCCGATGCAGCAGTCCAACGTGCGGATCGGCCTTCTGAATGACCTCACCGTCCAGCTCCAGTACCAGTCGCAACACGCCGTGCGCGGCCGGATGCTGCGGGCCGAAATTCAGGGTGAAGTTGCGGATCTCAGCCATTTTGTCTGGGATCCTTCATCTCGGGGGCGTAGCGGTTATCCTGGCGGATGACCCTGGGCACCAGCGTGCGCGCATCGATGCTTACCGGCTGGTAGATCACCCGGCCCTTCTCCGGATCGTAGCGCACCTCGACGTTGCCGATGAGCGGGAAGTCCTTGCGGAACGGATGGCCGATGAAGCCGTAGTCGGTGAGAATCCGCCGCAGGTCGGGGTGACCCTTGAACAGGATACCGAACAAATCGAAGGCCTCGCGCTCGAACCAGTTGGCCGAAGCCCAGACCGGGGTCACCGAATCCAGCACCGGCTGCTCGGCGTCCTCGCAGAAGGCGCGCAGGCGCAGGCGCTGGTTGAGCGACACCGACAGCAGGTGATAGACAGCTGCGAAGCGCCGCGCCGGTGCCGCGTCCGCGGCAGCCCCGCCGGCGACGAAGCGCGCCACGCCGCGGCTGAAACCGGAAGCGGTGGCGCTTTGGGTTTTCCATTCGTCCGCGCCATGCGCCAGGTAATCCACCCCGCATACATCGATGCAGGTCTCGAACTTGAACCCTTGCGCATCGCGCAACGTGCGGGCGACCTCCAGCAGGTCCGCCGGCTTGACCTCGAAGGTGACCTCACCGGTGGTCGAGCCGACGCGGTTCACGCGCGCGCCCAACTGTGCCTCTACCGCAGAGGCCAGGCCATCCGCCCGCGACACCGGCGCTGCGCTCTGAACCGCAGCCGTATCGGGAACCGCCTCGCTCATCGGGTGATCGCCTTGTTGCGTTTGATTTTGTTTTGCAACTGAATGACGCCGTACATCAGCGCCTCGGCCGAGGGCGGACAGCCCGGGACGTACACGTCCACCGGCACGATGCGATCGCAGCCGCGCACCACGGCGTAGGAATAGTGGTAATAGCCGCCGCCGTTGGCGCAGGACCCCATGGAGATCACCCAGCGCGGCTCGGTCATCTGGTCATACACCTTGCGCAGCGCCGGCGCCATCTTGTTCACCAGCGTACCGGCCACGATCATGACGTCGGACTGGCGCGGGCTGGGCCGGAACACAATGCCGAAGCGGTCGAAATCGTAGCGCGAAGCGCCAGCCTGCATCATTTCCACCGCGCAGCAGGCAAGGCCAAAGGTCATGGGCCAGAGCGAGCCGGTGCGCGCCCAGTTGATCAGGTTGTCGAGGGTCGTGACTTCGAAGCCGCGGCCGCCGGGGCTCACCGCCTGCTCTAGTCCCATTCCAGCGCCCCTTTCTTGTAGTCGTACACCAGCGCCACGACCAGGATCAGCGCGAAAATCAGCATGGCGATGAGGCCGAACGCGCCGGTTTCGCGCAGCGAGACCGCCCAGGGAAAGAAAAAGGCGATTTCCAGATCGAACACGATGAAAATGATGGCGACCAGGTAGTAGCGCACGTCGAAGCGCATGCGCGAATCCTCGAACGCCTCGAAACCGCACTCATAAGGCGAGAGCTTCTCCCGGTCGGGACGGCTCGGACCGGCCAGCGTGCCGATGGTGTACAGGGCCAGCCCCAAAATGCCGGCAAGAACGAGGAAAATCAGGATCGGTAGGTATTCACGAAGCATCGGTTCGATCGCGCCGGCATTTCACTGGCGCAATTGTAGCAGGATGAGCCGTGTTCGTGTTCTGCTCGCACGAGCCATCGAAGCGATGAACACTCGAGATGGTGCCGACGGCCGGACTCGAACCGGCACAGGTTGCCCCACTAGCCCCTCAAACTAGCGCGTCTACCAATTCCGCCACGTCGGCTTCGATCATTTCGCGGGCGCCGGCGCGGATGGAACCGCCGGTGCCGAAGGCGCTGCGGGCGCCGCGGTCTGCGCGGCCCGCTCCAGCACCGAAGTGGGCGCAGCGCTTTGCCGCGTGCCCAGAAACGCCAGAGTCAGGCTGGTCACGAAAAACATGGCCGCGAACAGCGCCGTCAACTTCGAGAACAAGGTGCTCGTGCCGCGCGCACCGAACACGGTGCCGGATGCGCCCGCACCAAAACCGGCGCCGGCTTCCGCGCCCTTGCCCCGTTGCAGCAGCACCAGGCCGATGATGAGCATCGCCAGTACCACGTGCACGACCAATACGATTCCATGAAGCATGCCTGAAAATCTCTTTAGGTTACCGCCGCGCACCTGCCACCGCGGGTGCCGCGGCCGCTGCGCATATGCGCTGAAACTCATCCGCATTGAGCGAAGCTCCGCCGATGAGCCCGCCGTCCACATCCGGATTGGCAAACAGCTCGGCGGCATTGGCCGCCTTGACGCTGCCGCCGTACAGGATACGAAGCTGCGCCGCTATCTTAGCATCTTGCGCGCTGATCCGGCTGCGCAGGAACTGGTGCACGGCCTGGGCCTGCGCGGGCGTTGCGTTACGGCCGGTGCCGATGGCCCACACCGGCTCGTAAGCCAGGATGGCCTTGCCCAGCGCCTTCGCTCCGCTGGTGCGCAGTACCGCATCGAGCTGGCGCGCCACCACGCCTTCCGTCTGGCCGGCGTCGCGTTCTTCCAGGGTTTCCCCCACGCACAGGATGGGCGTAAGCCCAGCGGTCTGCGCGGCCACGAACTTGCGTGCCACCAGCGTGTCGTCCTCGCCATACAGGCGGCGCCGCTCCGAATGCCCGACGATGACCAGGGTGCAGCCGATGTCGGCCAGCATGGCTGCGGCGACCTCACCGGTGAAGGCACCAGGCGCCTCGGCGCTCACGTTCTGTGCGCCCACCGCAATCAGATCGCCTTCGAGCTGGCGCATGACCTCGGTCAGATAGACGAACGGCGGGCACACCGCCACGTCGATGGGCCAGGCTTCCGAAACGCGGCTCTGCAACTCTTCCAGCAGCCCCTGGTTTACGGCGCGCGAACCGTGCATTTTCCAGTTGCCGGCGACCATGGGTCGACGCATACGCACCTGCCTTGGGGGATACCGCCCCCGCCCGACGAAGGCGGCGAAGGTTAGCGGCGCGGCGGCGTTACTGCAAGCCGGAATTACCGGGCGGCGCTCCGTCGGGCCGGGTCAGTCGGGGGGGCGGCGGCCTCTACCGCGGCGGCGATCTCCCGGGCGCTGGAGCTGACCAGTTCGGCCTCTTCGCCTTCGACCATGACCCGGATCACTGGTTCGGTGCCGGAAGGTCGCAACACGATGCGTCCACGTCCGCCGAAGCGCTGCTCCACGCCCGCGATGGTGGCCCGCACGCCGGGCGCCGAACTCGGATCGAACTTGCGGGCCACCCGCACGTTCAGCAGCACCTGCGGATACTTCTTCATGCCGGCCGCCAGCTCAGCCAGCGATTTGCCGGTGCGCTTCATCACCGCCAGCACCTGCAGCGCGCTCACCAGTCCATCCCCGGTGGTGGTCTTGTCCAGGCACAGAATATGGCCGGAGGTCTCACCGCCCAGGGTTGCCCCTGATTCCTTCAGGAGCGACAGCACGTAACGGTCACCTACCTGTGCGCGCAGCAACTTCACGCCACGCGCCGCCAGCGCATGCTCCAGACCTAGATTGGTCATCACCGTGCCGACCACCGGTCCCTGCAACACGCCGCGATCCAACCGGTCGTTGGCGATGATGTACAGCAGTTGATCGCCATCCAGGATGCGGCCTAGCGCATCGACCATCACGACCCGGTCACCATCGCCGTCGAGCGCCATGCCCACCTGGGAGCGCACGCCCGGCACCGTGAGCTGCAGCAGTTCCGGCAGCGTGGAACCGCAGCCGTCGTTGATGTTGCGGCCGTTGGGCGAGCAGCCGATGGGCACGATCTCCGCCCCCAAATCCGCCAGCACCCGCGGCGCAACCTTGTAGGCCGCGCCATTGGCGCAGTCCACCACGATCTTGAAGCCGCGCAGATCCATGCCCTCCGGCAGCGTCGAAGCGCAGAATTCCTGGTACTGGGTGCGCAGCCGATCGATGCGCGTAGCCTTGCCCAGGCGCTGCGATTCCCGCGTGAGCACTGGCGCATCGATCGAGTTTTCGATCTGCGTCTCCAGCTCATCGGACAGCTTGCTCCCCTGGCCGTCGAAAAACTTGATGCCATTGTCCTCGTACAGATTGTGCGAGGCGCTGATGACCACACCGAAATTGCAGCCCGAGCGCTGCGCAAGATACGCGATGCCCGGCGTGGGCAGTGGCCCGATCAGCAGCACATCGACCCCGGCGGCGACAAAACCGGCCTCCAGCGCCGATTCGAACATGTAACCGGACACGCGCGTGTCCTTGCCGATGAGCACGCGCCCACCCTCGGGCGCCAGCACGCGCGCCGCGGCGCTGGCCAGGCGTAGCGCAAAATCCACCGTCAGGGGCGCCGTGCCCACCCGGCCGCGCACTCCATCCGTTCCAAAGTATTTACGACTCACGTTCAGTTCCCGATTCCCTGCAACACTGCCGCCACCGCGCCGACCACATCCACGGTCGGCGCCACATCGTGGGTGCGAATGATACGGACTCCCTGGGATACCGCCAGCGCCGCAAGTCCCAGACCGCCATACAGCCGATCCTGCGTTTCCCTGCCCAACATGCGGCCGACGAAACTCTTGCGCGACACGCCGATCAGCAACGGGCAGCCTAGCGCCACCAGCGCGGGCATTTCCTTGAGCAAGGTCATGTTATGTACAAATGTCTTGCCGAATCCCAGGCCGGGATCGAAGACGATGGACTGCGCAGCGATACCGGCGGTGAGACAGCGTGTACGCTGCTGCAGCAGAAAATCGCTGACTTCCCTCGACACGTCCCGATAAGTGGGGTCGTCCTGCATGCTGCGCGGCTCGCCCAGCATGTGCATCAGACACACCCCCACTCCCGCCTGGGCGCAAACCTCGCGGGCGCCAGGCCAGCAAAGCGCGCTGACGTCATTCACGATGCAGGCGCCGGCCTCGATGGCGGCATGCATCACCCGCGGGTCGCTGGTGTCGACGGACACCGCCACATCCAGCTGTGCGACGATGCGCTCGATCACCGGCACCGCGCGATCGATTTGTTGCGATGCAGGCACGCGTTCGCTGCCCGGGCGAGTGGACTCCCCACCCACATCGATGATGGCGGCTCCTTCGGTAGCCAGCTGTACCGCGTGGTCGAAGGCGGCGCCGTGGGTCGCGAAGCGGCCGCCCTCGGAGAAGGAATCGGGAGTGACGTTGAGTACGCCCATCACCCGCGGACGAGTGAGGTCGAGATCGCGCCCGCGGCAGCGCCAGATCACGGCAGGCCGGCTCACCGGCCCGACACCTGCACCATGATCAATGCTGACCGGCGGGATTGGTCAGGGGCGCGCCGGCCGGATCGGCCGAAGGACCTCGCGGCGTGGGCGTGGGCGTGTCGTCCCAGTCGCGAGGCGGCTTTGGTTCGCGCCCGGCCATGATGTCCTTGATCTGTTCCTCGTCGATGGTCTCGTACTTGATCAAGGCCTGCGACATGGCCTGCAGTTTGTCCATGTTGGTGGTGAGGATTTGTTTGGCGCGCTGGTAGTTGCTGTCGATAACCCGGCGCACTTCTTCATCGATGGCATGCGCGGTGACATCCGACACCTGCTTGTGCTGGGTGACGCTGCGGCCCAGGAACACTTCGCCCGACTCCTCGGCGTAGGTCTGCGGACCCAGCCGGTCCGACAAACCCCAGCGCGTGACCATGTTGCGCGCCAATTCCGTGGCCCGCTCGATGTCGTTGGAAGCGCCGGTGGTGACCGCATCGATGCCGAACACCAGTTCTTCCGCGACCCGCCCGCCGAACAGCGTGGCGATGGAGCTATCCAGCCGGCGACGGCTGGTGCTGTAACGATCGTTCTCGGGCAGGAACATGGTCACGCCCAACGCTCGGCCGCGTGGAATGATGGTAACCTTGTAAACTGGATCGTGGTCCGGTACCGACAGGCCGACGATGGCATGTCCGGCCTCGTGATACGCCGTGTTGCGCTTCTCCTCCTCGGTCATGACCATGGAGCGCCGCTCCGCGCCCATCATGATCTTGTCCTTGGCCTTCTCGAACTCATCCATACCCACTGAGCGCTTGTTGGCGCGCGCCGCGAACAGCGCGGCTTCGTTGACGAGGTTGGCCAGATCCGCGCCGGAGAAGCCCGGCGTGCCGCGCGCAATGACCGAGGGTTTGACGTTGTCACCCAGCGGCACCTTGCGCATGTGCACTTTCAGGATTTGCTCGCGGCCGCGCACGTCGGGAAGCGATACCACGACCTGCCGGTCGAACCGGCCCGGCCGCAGCAGCGCCGGATCCAGAACGTCGGGCCGGTTGGTGGCTGCGATGACGATGATGCCCTCGTTGCCTTCGAAACCGTCCATCTCCACCAGCAGCTGGTTCAGCGTCTGCTCGCGCTCGTCGTGGCCTCCACCCAGACCCGCGCCGCGATGCCGGCCGACAGCATCGATCTCGTCGATGAAGATGATGCAAGGGGCGTGCTTCTTCGCCTGCTCGAACATGTCGCGCACGCGCGAGGCACCCACGCCGACGAACATTTCCACGAAGTCCGAACCGGAAATGGTGAAGAACGGCACCTTGGCTTCGCCCGCGATGGCGCGCGCCAGCAAGGTCTTGCCGGTGCCCGGTGAGCCCACCATGAGCACGCCCTTGGGAATCTTGCCGCCCAGCTTCTGGAACTTTCCCGGATCCTTGAGGAAGTCGACGATCTCGACCACTTCCTGCTTGGCTTCCTCGACGCCGGCGACGTCAGCGAAGGTCACGTTGACCTGATCCTCGCCCAGCAGGCGTGCCCGCGATTTGCCGAAGGACATGGCGCCCCGGCCGCCGGATGCCCCTTGCATCTGGCGCATGAAATACGCCCAGAAGCCTATGAGAATGAGGATGGGAAAGGCGGAGATCAGCAGCTGCAGCAACACCGACTGCTGCTTGGGCGCTTCGCCCCGGAACTTCACGCCCTGTTTCTGCATCAGGTCGATGAGCGCGCCGTTGTTGGTCTCGGGGTTATACGTGATGAAGGCATCGCCCGCACGGCGCTTACCCTCGATGATTTCGCCGCGCAGCGTCGCCGAGTCGATGTTGTTGCTCTTAACTTCCGAGAGGAACTGGGAGTAATCGATGGTCTGGGGCTGGCCGCTGTGCACACCGAATTGGCTGAAAATGGCCAGCAGGACCACGGCTAGAAACACCCACAACAAAATCTGTTTGGTCAGATCATTCAATGCATTCACCCAGAAGACGCGATGGAATATTAAGACAGGGTTGATCAGTGGCTTGTTCCCGACGTTACACCATCCGAAACAGCGACGCCATCAGACCCAACCCGCATTTCCGGCGCCCGGCGTGAAGCCGTCCGCGCTTCAGTAAAACCGCCGACCAGCGCCTGCCCCGGGACCACCTCACTATGGGGTCCGCCGGCCGCGATACAAGCCGTGCGTTCGGCGGGCGCGCCAGCAGGTCCGCGGCCGCGCCGTCGCGTATACTCCTGTCTAGCCATGAGTCTTTCAGAAAAGCAGCGCAAGTACCTGCGTCGCCTGGCCCACCCGCTACACCCCATCGTCATGCTGGGCAACGCGGGGCTGACGGAGGCCGTGGTGAAGGAAGCCGATCGCGCCCTGCGCGATCACGAGCTGATCAAGGTGAGCGCGCGCATGGGCGCGCGCGCGGCGCGCGATGCCGCCCTGGACTCGATCACACGGCAAACCGGCAGCCAGCTCGTGCAACGCATCGGACACGTGGGCGTGTTGTACCGGCGCTCCGACACGCTAGCGAAAATCATCCTTCCAGACGGCTGAGACCGCCCCCAGGCAGGCGATCACGTACAGCACCATGGAGACGCCATGCCAACCGCCGAATCCCAGTCCCAATATTGGACCTTTAGCTTTAGCAATATTCATTAAGCATCTGATAATTAATTCATTTGTTATCAACATAACGGCGGCCAGATACAGGCCGCGAGCACTCCCTGCACCCAGGCGCCACAGGCAGATCAGCGCAAGTACCACGGTGAGAATGCTCTGGATGCGAAACAAGCTCCCCGCCATGAGCCCGGCCAGGTGACGATCCGGTGAGAGCCTGAACAGGGTGGGCGCGACCCACAGCGCCAGCGCCCACAGGCTCCCCGCCCACAGCACCGTCGCCAAGCGCAGGAGCTTCGCGGCGGTTCCGCTCACGGGTAGCGCCCCGGCAGGCGCTTCACGCCCGCGCCGTTCATGCGTAGCGCCCGCTCAGC